>CAYZJX010000076.1:0-6572 GCA_964479035.1 uncultured Desulfurococcaceae archaeon | reverse complement strand
GCTCATAGTCGTAAGTTGTACCACTTAGTAAGCTTGGGAGGCCAGGAGGTAAAATCGCAGCCATGAAATACACCTTCAATCACTTATCTTAAAATTCAGTAAAAAGCTCTTTCGTTCGATTACATATGTAAAAGGCTCGGTTGCTCTGAGAGTAATTTTTGATGAAAAAATAATTTTATTGTGAGTCAAGCATTAAATAATCCGCAGTCCTCACTCTACTAGCCACTTACCCTTCTCAATCAGCTTAACGCCATCAGCATAGAGGTCTGGGCTTGGTATGACGAAGTCCTGATGAATATCTGCCTCTACCTTACCGCCCATGTGTGCGTTATCACCTATTGCTATGTGTATAGTGCCCTTAATTTTCTCGGCCTCTAGGATGTTGTCCGGTCTCTTAGCATTCGGGTTGCTGCCTATGCCTAACTCAGCAATATTTCTTCTAGCCTCATAGACTGCTCCTTCCTTCCTCGGCTCCAGCCCTAGCAGCTCTCTGTAGTAGTCACCAACTTTTCCACCGCCCTCAATTTTAACTACTAAGCCTTTTTCTACGTAGAATACCATGTTTTCTTCAAGACCGGGATACCAGCCCTTCTCAACAATGAACTTGCCATTCGCGGTTCCTTCTACTGGAGCAATGAATATTTCGCCAGCCGGCAAGTTACCGAAGGCACCTGGCTCAGTTAGAATACCTGTGTCTAGACCCCACGTCCTCCCCTCAACATTAAATGTTATGTCTGTACCTGACTCAGTAATTACTCTTACGGTCTTCTTACCCTTTAGTGCCTCAGCTAATTTCTTTGATGTTTCGTGGATGTACTTGTAGTCAGATGCCATCGGACCCCCAGGCTCGAACATTTCTGCTAGGAATAATGGCATGCTAGCTACTCTAGCACCTGCCTTATTTGCCTCAGCCCTAGCATTCGTGTGTGTTAGTGAGAATGACGTAATTGCTACGACAACCTGTGCCCGCTTCATCTTCTCAGCTACGTAGTCTGGCGGCTCAAGACCGTGCCTGCCAGTACAGGGAAACACCAAGAACTCCACGATATTATCCTTAAATGCCTCCTTAGCAATCTCGTACACAGCCCTACACAGAGTTGAGCGCCTAACAATATCACTTAATTTCTCAACATCGTACTCCAGCCAGTGCTTTGAGTCAGGAAAATCTGTAACTACGAGAACCTTCTCGCCAGGCTTAACCCCCATGTTGACCTTAAACATATTAATGACTGCTTCTCTTATTTTTTCTTTACAAATACCAATAGCACTCATTAGAGAGCCCTCAAGAAGAAGTAGGCATTATTTATATTTAAGGATTAGTGTGTCTGATTAAATTGTTATAAACGCATTCTAAACTACCCATCGCATATGGGCACTCGCGAGTTATTAATTAACCAACAATAGCTAGCTCCTCTATCAGCTTACCCTCTCTAATTCTCCTCAGTGTAAGTCTCTCGGCTTGAGGTATTGACGGCCTGCCGTCAAGTATCCACTCAGCTATTATCTTACCTGTTACTGGCGCTAGCATGTAGCCATGCCCGCTGTACCCACACGCTAAATAGATATTTTCATATTCTTCTACAGGACCGTAAATTGGGTGGTGATCCGGTGATGTCACGTAGTACCCAACCCAGTACCTCAGTACTCTCACACGCTTAATCCACGGAAACCACCTAGCAATAGGAGCAACTGCCTTAGGTATGTAGTCTACTCTCACGGAATTAAGTGGCTGCTCAGGCTCTTCCTTAATTTCCCTACCCATTACGAAGTTACCTTCCCTGGTTTGAACAATGTAGGGTGCTCCGCCAGCGTCCCAGTCAATTACTAACGGAGTGAAAGCTGGCTTAAATGCCTCAGTAATCATGATGTGCCTAGGCAGGTTCCTCAAGGGCAGCTCAACACCTAAACTCCTCATCAAATTCCTGCTGCCGCTGCCGGCAGCTAATACGAATACCTCAGCCTCTATGGTGCCGTTCTCAGTCACAGCAGCCCTAACCCTCCCACCACTAGCTACGAGCTTTCTCACCGGCGTAAATGACAGTATTTTAACACCTAATTCCTTACATGCCATTAAGTATGCGTGGAGCGTGTTAAAGACGTAGGACTTACCCGCTGTTGGGTCATGAAGAGCAGCTCTAGCTCCGACGGCTCTTATTGGAGGCACTAGCTCTTTTAATTCATCAGGGCTTACCAGCCTAGTAGGTACTCCTAAGGAGTTATGAAGATTAACGAACTTCCTGAATAAATTAACGCTTTCTTCTCTAGACGCAATCCACACATACCCTCCCTGATCATACAGCAGACCATACTTACCTAGTTCCTCATCCTGTGAGAGCTTTCTCCATAACTCAATACTGTTTCTCATTAAGACAACATGTTCTTCTGAAGTAAATGAAGCTCTAATACCGGTAGCACACCTGCCAGTAGAGCCAGAGCCCACATAGCTAGCGTCAACAACAATTATGTTCTCTACACCACGCTTAGCTAGGGTGTAGGCTATTGACAATCCACTAATGCCTGCCCCAATAACTAGGACGTCAGCCTTCACTCACCACCACCTACATCCTTACTCTTAAGGAACAACTCTAGAGGTACCGGAACTATGGGTGGTCTGATCGTAGGAAGTAATAACTCAGCTGGTTTTTTACCGAGCTTCCTCGCAAGTACTCTAATAAGTAGTGGTATACATGTCCTGCCCTGACACGGCCCCATACCTATTCTTAACCTCTTTCTTAAGCTCTCAATATCTGTATAGCCCTCTTCAATAGCTTTCTCAACATCCTCGATAGTTACGTCATTGCACCTACAGATTAGTGTTGGGTGTTTCTTTACTCCCCTGCCCATACAGCCCTCACCTCCATAGCTAGGTCCTTAGGTACCTCCACAGTCACTACCCAAGTCTTATTTCTCTCCCAAGCCCTTACAACCCTACCCCTACCCAAGCGACTGCCGTCCCTACCTAGTAGCCAGACCTCCTCACCTACTTTAGGTGCTGGCAGAAACTCGTGAGGTACTGTTACAAGTGCTTTATCAGGCTTAGATAAGTCCACTACAAAGATAGCTAAGCCTGGACAGAAAGCTACGCAAGTACCGCACCCAGTACACTTATCCCAGTCGACCTTAGGTATATCTATTATCTTCTCCATACTTATTGCCTTAAAGGGACATGCGTCAACACATATATTACAAGGTATGAGTTCAGGGCACTCAATAACTATCACAGGGCCCTTACGCAGTCTTTCCTCAGGTGGCAGTAGCCTCAGCTTACGCAGTTCCTCAGTACTTATGATACCTGTCGACTTAAAACCTGAGGTATTTCCTTCCATGATCTCACCCAAACGAAATAAGTGGGGGATTCCTCCTCCTAATCTCCTCCATTTCTTCCTCGCCTACTGTTACTAACTCCTTGCCTGCCCTAGCCCTAGATAGTAGGGGTGAAGCTCTGTACTCATCCCATAGAAATCTCAGCAGTTTTTCTCGTCTTTCAGAAATCTCTGACCTAGGGTCACTGAGCTTCGCTATCGCTGAGAGTCCAGCTATTTCACCCTCTAGTATAGCTGTCGTAGCTTCCTCAATACCTGATGCATCACCCGCTACAAACATGTGGGGTATGCTTACTTCAAGGTACTTAGTCCTTAGTGGAACAGGGCCGCCGACTTCGGGAATCCACTTCATTACGGCGCCTGCTTGAGCAAAAAGCCTTGTGTCAGGTGTTAAGCCAACAGCTATGAGAACTAGGTCACACTCAATATCTTTTTCAGAGCCCGGAATAGGCTTGAACTTTTCATCAACCTTAACTATAGTAGCTCCCTCAACTCTCTCCTTACCCCACACAGCCCTCAATGTATGTCCAGTTAATATTGATACACCGTACCTCCTGACCTTAGCTGCGTGGACGAACCACCCACCTATTTCCGGAAGAATTTCAACTATTGCCTTAACTTTAGCTCCAGCCTGAAGGAGCTGGTACGACACAATAAGACCTACGTTTCCCGAGCCCACAGTAAGTACCTCATCACCTGGCAGAATACCGTACTCATTCATTAGTGTCTGAGCTCCCCCAGCACCCATAACTCCCGGCATGTCATTACCTGGAAACATTAGGTAGTTTTCTGAAGCACCTGAAGCAATAATTACGGCCCTCGGCTTAACTCTGTACAGCTTATTCTTACTGGCTAGCCCAACCCACCCGCCCCTGAAGATGCCGTATGCAACAGTCTGGAGAAGCACCCTAATATTTTGATTCTCCAAAGTCTTCTTGCTTAATTCCTCACCTATTTGATAACCTCTCAGACCTCCAAATAAGTCCTTAGAGCCGAAGAACTTGTGAGTCTGCTTAAGGAGCTGCCCGCCGAGCTTAAAGTGCTCATTAACAAGCACGGTATTAAGCCCGTGCTCAGCCGTAGTTAGCGCTGCCGAAAGACCTGCTGGCCCCCCACCAATTACTAAGACATCAGCTTCAATAACTTCCTCCTCCTCAATGCTCTCTCCACCTTCATCAACAGGTATTTCAGCTAAGCCATACTGCCTCTCAACTCTCAATCCCTCCTTAACAGGTTCAATACATGTCCTGGTATTGGGTATGCCGTTAACTTTCATGAAGCAGCTACTGCACTTACCAATCATGCAGAAGGCGCCGCGCGGTCTTTTGAGCTTTATGCTGTAAGAGAAAACATCAATACCGATAGCATAGAGGGCTGCAGCAATGCTCTCTCCTTCATAAGCTTCTACCTCAACGCCTTCAAAATAAAACTTTACTTTTTTATCGCGCTTGAATGTTAGAATCGGGTGCTCCCAAATACGTCTGTCTCGTGCGGCGCCACCCGTACATGGCAATAAAAACCACCCACCACATATTAGAAGATAATCAGAAAAGTGTTTCGGGATTAAACTACAATAGATGTATATTAACTAATTAAGCAATTAGCTTCGGAACTACCTAAAGCAAATATGTGTGCTGCAGACAGTGCTCCATGATCTAATAAAAATGATTGTTTTATTGCAGGTGTAGTTGCTGGCACCAACTCCAGTTATAACTCAACAGTAGATCCAACGCCTTTTTCCTTAGCTATCTTATAAGCTAGTGCAGCAGCGCAGGCATCCTGAATAGCCAGCCCAACACTCTTAAATATAGTCACTCCGTCACCTACTCTGCCAGGCCTTTTCCCAGCAACTACTTCACCTAACTCGGCGATGCCATCCATATTAATTATTCCCTTCTCTATAGGTACCCTGATGTCCCCAGTCTCTTTAAGTACTGCATCCCTAGAGTCCACGACTATTGACTCAGCATTCCTTATTGCGACATCATCAAGCGCTCTAGCGTTAGGTGTATGTGCACCTATGCTGATTATGTGGACCGGAGGCTTAAGGTAGTTACCGTAAATTACTGGTGTATCTGTGGTTGATGCTTCAATCACTACTCTTGCACCGTCAATTACCTCAGATGGAGATGAGCACGTAACTACCTTAAAGCCTAAGCCCTCAGCATACTCCCTGAATTTCCTCATTGCCTCCTCCCTGATGTCGTATATCCTTACTTCAGTAGGCTTGAAGATTGCTGACACAAACTTAAGCTGGTACCTAGCTTGATATCCAGTACCTATTACGGCCAGAGCACCCGGCTCCTTAGGTGCCATGTACTTAGCTGATACAGCACTTGCAGCAGCGGTCCTTAAGGCTGTTAGGACGCCTCCCTCCATAACAGCTAGCGGGCTCCCAGTTATTGGGTCGAAGAGAGTTACTATTGCCTGTATCGTAGGTAGTCCACGCTTTACGTTCTCACGTACGATATTAACTATCTTAACACCTACTCCATAGCCAGGGACGTAGGACTGCATAATGCCCCACCAGTTACCCTCAATCCACATAACTGTTCGGGGTGGTGTAACTGTCTTACCTTCAGAGAACACCTTGAATGCCTGAGCTATTTCATTAACTAGAACCTCTGGCCTAAGGATTTTCTCAAGTTCCTCTCCCTTAAGAATAAGTACTTTAGGCATTTAGAATGCACCTTAGCAATTAATAATATGCATCGAAGAGATATATCCTATTCGGGTCGCAGGCCGTGAGCAGCAACTTAGAAATTAATGTAAGACCTATAGGTATTGTCAGGGTTAGTGCTAGTGATGATGAAGTCAGGGACTCATGGATTTCGGAAGGTGTTGAAGGTATTGTTGAGGTACTCCCGGAATTTGAGGCAGGCTTAGAAGGTATAGACGGCTTTTCTCACATTATATTAGTTACTTGGCTACATAAGATCAGGCCTGAGCACAGGTCGATACTTAAGGTCAGGCCTAAGCGCTTAGCTAGGTTCGGAATTCCACTAAGAGAACTTCCACTAGTTGGCGTATTCACTACTGACTCACCCGTCAGGCCTAACCCTATAGGTATCTCAATAGTTGAGCTAATTAGGAGAAGTGGAAGATTTCTTTACGTTAGAGGTTTAGACTTATTTGACGGCACTCCAGTGCTTGATATTAAAGCGTACACGCCTGATAGAGCAGTTTCTGAGATTAGAGTGCCTGAGTGGTACTTAAGAACAGAGCAGATAGCTAGGAAGTATTTAGGTA
>CAYZJX010000075.1:0-6583 GCA_964479035.1 uncultured Desulfurococcaceae archaeon | reverse complement strand
ACAGCCTGTACTTCTTCACCAAGACTAGCAAGTCTCCTTAAGTACTCTATGACGAATTTCGACGTAATCCCCTCCCTCAGGTCTTGGACGGCCTCATTAATCTCATTAATTAATTCATTAGCTAGCGAGCTCCACTCAATAATTATGCTTCCAACTTCAGTAGCTAGTGATATTTCAAGCCCACCTAATCCTTCACTACTGGAGTAAAGATTCAGCAATACTCTTACCTTATATATAGTGTTATCACCGGTTTCCTTCAATGTCTCTATACTGTAAATACTTACTACCTTATTTCTTAAGGTTACTTTATTAGGCCACTTAAGCCCTACATCAATATTTAGCTTTGACTCTATAGCTCTAGCTATGGATACCCCTACTGCAAGGTAAAGTATATCCAGGTGATCCTGCGCGAAGGTCAATGAAAATTCCAGACTTAATATACCATTACTAATATGACTGTACTTAATAGTTGCCCCACTTGAGTCTCTGCTAATACTCCCACCAATTAATTAACTGGGGTGAGAGATCTAAAGATGAACTGCTCTAATTACCTAGTGATAATATGCTAGTGAAGCGCTGCAGTCCAGTGGGTAATATGAAATAGAAATACTACAGTGTCTATATTTCATGTTAGGTTCCTCAATAAAGCTTTTACTTTTCGTAAGGATAAACGTTATAGTGCGGTGAGGTAATGAAGGCGTGCTCTCCTGATGCCTCAGGGTGAGTTAGGGCATGATAGCTCTGATTACCTTCTTATTAGTTATTTTATTTTCAGTAATTGTTATTAGGATAGGTACTGTAGCTCTCAAAATGACTGGATTATCTAGGGATGTCGCAGCTTTCCAAGCCCAGTCAGCTTTCTCAGGCGTTGGCTTTACTACTTCAGAGTCAGAGTACGTTGTTTCTCACCCTGTAAGGAGGAGAATTATTAGAATACTCATGCTATTAGGTAGTGCTGGACTCACTTCGGCTATGGCTACTCTAGTGCTAACGTTCGTGGGGACCTCACCAACTGAAATGGCTTATAGGGGTATGTGGCTCATTATAGGACTTGTTGTGCTCTACTTCTTTGCTAAGTCAAAACTTGTTGATAGAGGGCTGAGCTGGGTTATTGAGAGGGCTTTAGAGAGGTTCACACACATTAAGGTCTATGACTACGAGCAGCTCTTGGGGCTGAGCAGAGGTTACACTATATCTCAGTTTAAGGTTAAGGGGGATAGCTGGGTAGCTGGAAGAAAGCTCAGAGATCTTAAGCTGGATGAGGAAGGGGTTCTAGTGCTTTCAATATATAGAAAGGTTGATGGACAGGAGAAGTTTATTGGTGCACCTAATGGCGATACTGAGGTACTGCCCGGTGATACATTGATTTGCTATGGTCCTGAGGACGCCATAATGAACCTATCACACAGGCTCAAGGGCATAAGGGGTGATATCGAGCATGCTGAAGCTGTTAGGAGAGAGCAGATAAGGGAGCACATGAGGAAAATGTCGGGCGGCTACGACTAGTACCTCTGCTAGACTTTCTCTACCTTTCTAATTTTAACTCTAGTTGAGTTGAGCACTGACCCACCACCAATTTCTTCAATATCATCACTCATTAAGACACTTACTCGCTTACCGTCAAGCCCCCTGGCATGCCTAGGAATCCACAGGACACCTTGCGGTACATCACTGCTCACCTTAGCTCTCACGTGAACTCTACCTAACTTATTGAATAACTCAATTACGTCACCGTCACTTACTCCTAGATTTCGGGCATCAGAGTCATTTATCATCACGTCAGGCGGTACATCACCGTAGACGTCTTCAAACTGTGTGTGCATGTAGCTTGGGTGTGCTGAGGTAATCAGTAAGTACTCGTCCTCTGCCAGTACTTCACCACCGGGTGGGTTAGGAAGCGGGCTTAAGCCCTTTGCAGCAGCTATTGTGCTGTAGAGCTCTATTTTTCCTGTAGGTGTTTGATACTCACTTAAAGGTTTGTAAGGTAGTTCAGCTACTTTCTCCTTCATCAGCTTACCGAATACTTCATTGCCGATGGCCCCTCTAATTACTGTGAAGTAGTCAGGAGCTACTGATGGACTTAAGTTAAGCTGCCCAGTTATCTCACGCATTAGCTCTGCCTCACTTAAGGACTCACCCAGGGGATCTATAACTGGCTCATTAAGAAATATGTAATTGTGCCAGTACCCGCAAACGACATCCTGTTTTTCATAGAATGTCGGTGCTGGCAGCACCACATCAGCTACCTTAGCTGTATCTGACCAGTGCGTATCGTGTACTACAACAAATACATCACTTCTCTTGAGCCCTTCAATGACGCTACTTAGGTTAGGTAGTGTTGCTGCTGGATTAGTAAGGTGTATGTAAACAAACTTGAAGTCACCGCGGGCTAGGTGCTCACCTACTTTCTGCATACTTATGACTTTCGATGGGGCCCCTAAGTGGGAGCCCTCAATGTACTTGAAGTCAAGTGCTAGCCCGTCTCTGTTGCCGTAGTAGAACCCTCTGTGCACCCCTAAAATAGCTGGTAGCGCTGCTATGGAGCGTACGATTTCCCCACCACCTACTCTCCTTTGGAGGCCGTAACTCATGAGTATGCAGAAGGGTCTTGATTCATAGAGGGCTTCAGCTAGGTCAATAACTTCGTCCTTGAGTACTCCAGTTAGTTCTTCAACCGTTCTTAAGTCATACTTGCTGACGTGCTCAGAAAATTCCCTGAAGCCGTGCACGTACTTCTTAATGAATTCCTCATCGATCTTGCCCTCACTTATTAAGTAATTAGCTATGCCCAGCGCTAGCACACCGTCACTTCCCGGCTTAATACGTACGTGTACATCACTTAACTTAGCTGTCTCACTATCTCTAATATCAATTGTTACTACAGATGCTCCCTTACTACTCCTCACCTCATTAATTAGACTGAATATGTGTGGTGCACTAGCTACGGGGTTAAATCCCCAGAATATGAAGAGTTTTACTCTGCTGTAATCCTTAGGAAGCATTCCATATGTTGAGCCGTAAGTGAGTTTGAGCGCCTCTTCACCACCTGCATCACATATCGAGTAGTCAGTCCTCACAGCTCTAATATAGTGCCAGAGTCTTCTCGAGAAGTACCTAGTTACTAAGCCTATGTTCCCAGCGTATTCTAAGTATAGTATTTTTGATGGATCGTTAAGAAGCTCACCGAGCCTTGATGTTACCATGCTTAGTGCCTCATCCCAGCTAACCCTCCTGAAGCCTTTTACTGCCTTCACATATGGGTAGAGAATTCTTGAGTGCGAGTACACCCTCATCGGGTCAGCTATTGCCTTAGGGCAGAGAATACCCCTAGTGGTTAGCTCATTCGATGCCCTAACACGAACTAGCTTACCACCACTAACCTCAGCTAACAGCCTGCAAGTATCATAACAATCCCTAGCACAAGCTATAGGGACTGACCGACCCACACCCCACCACCTAATTTAATTAAGTTATTCCTCAGTGCTATATCCATAAATTTCTTCGGCCTGCTGATTAGCTCTCTAATAGACTCCTCGAGCTCAGCCCTACTCATTGAGGTTCTTGCAATACCCTCCCTCACTGCCTCCTCAGCAACAGCTAAAGCCTCAGCTACGTAAGCCTCCTCCTCATCCATTCTAGGTATTATGTAGTTCTCGCTTAAACCCTTCTCCTCCACGTACTTAGCCAGAGCCTCTGCAGCAGCAATACACATTCCATCACTTATCTTCCTAGACCTTACGGTCAGTGCACCTCTAAATACAGCTGGAAAACCAAGTGAGTTATTTACTTGATTCGGGAAGTCAGACCTCCCAGTAGCAACTACTCTTGCACCAGCCTCCCTAGCCTCGTGAGGAAGTATTTCAGGTACTGGGTTAGCTAGCGCGAATACTATCGGGTCATTAGCCATCAACTTAATCCATTCCTTCTTAATTACTCCTGGCCCCGGCTTAGAAGCAGCTATAACTGCATCAGCATTCTTAAGTGCTTCAGGTAACCCACCGCTCAGGCACTCCCGATTGGTTCTTAGTGATGCATTATACCAGTGAGGAGCGCTTACCTTGAACTCACTGAGCTTTGGGTGATCTCTATGCAGAATTCCTATACCTGGTCTCTCAACAACAACTACATTACCTAAGTCAACACCATATACATCTAAATACCTGAGAACTGAGTAATTAGCTGCACCCAGCCCTACAAGAACGATTCTGGCTTTCCTCAGGTTCTTTCCAACAACCTTAAACGCACTAATTAATGCAGCAAGTACTACTAGTGCCGTCCCCTGCTGGTCATCATGCCATACTGGAATATTGAGCTCCCTCCTAAGCCTATCTAATATGTAAAAACACTTAGGGCTCTCAATATCCTCTAAATTAATACCTCCGAAAGTAGGCTCTAATGCCTTAGTAATTCTGATAAATTCCTCAGCATCACCAGCCCTGATGACGAGCGGTACTGCATCAACCCCTCCCAGAAACTTAAATAAGAGTGCCTTCCCCTCCATGACGGGTAGGGCTGCTTCAGGCCCTACATTACCCAGCCCCAGAACCCTAGTACCATCTGAGACCACAGCTATCGTATTCCACCTACTAGTCAATTCGAAAACCTGTTCAGGATTATTTTTGATAACTCGTACAGGACCTGCAACACCCGGCGTGTACCAGATAGCGAAGTCACGAGTATTAACTACAGGTACTTTAGGACTTACCTCAATTTTGCCTCTATACGCGCGGTGAAGTTTGATCGACTCCTCAAATATGTCTCCTCCACTCAATGATAATGCACCCAAACAACCCACACTATATTCAATTATAGTTATATACAGAAGTAATTAGGTTTCCTCTGCTGAGTTTCATAAAAAACCATGGCAGGTACTAGCTTAAAAGTTATTTATTATTGAAAAACAAGTCTATTTAATTATCTTAGCTAGCTCCCTAGATACGTCATCTAAGAACCTTATGAAGCCCTCCTCATCATACATTACTAAATACATTTTTTCTCTTATTAAGTCCCTTAACCTCCTTAAGTCATCATTTACTTTACCCTCGTTTTCCATGACATCCATCAATCTTGCTGCTGCATCAACTAGTCTTAAAGGTCCGTATAGCTGCGGCTCGTACACACAACCTCTGGCACTACTTATTAAGAACGACAGTAGCTTAAAGTGTGGGTCATTAATTAGTTCCTCCTTCTTAATACCCGTCAACATGCACCACCTCCTTTAGGGGCTTTCTCTTAGGTGGCTGAGGTACAGTTTTAGGATACCCTAAAGTTACTATGAGTGCCGGCTCCACATGCTCAGGCATACTTAATAGCTCCTTCAGTGCTACTTTATTAAATGAGAGTACAGCACAGGAACCTATACCGAGTGCGTAAGCCATTAACATCATGTTCTGAGCAGCCATGGATATGTCCATAAGAGGCAGGTACTCACCCATTCTACCTGCCTTCTTTGCTACCTCCCTATTAACACAGAGCACAACAATAGCTGCTGGATCACCAAAGAGACCAGGTGATATGAGCTTCACCTTATTAATTAAGTCTTTCTTCTTGATCAACACAAATTCCCAAGGCTGTAAGTTACCTCCACTAGGTGCCCAAATACCTGCTTCGAGAATAAGCCTTAAGTACTCATCAGGAATTTCCTTATCCTCAAAAGCCCTAATACTTCTTCTCCCCTTAATAACTTCGAAAACTACCTTAGCTTTCTCGGGTAGGTTGGGTTCAGACAAGCAGTAATCACCAAGTCACTACTTAAGCATTAAAATAATAAACTTAAAGTTATGTATTTAAATGCTAAAGACGCAAAACAAGCTAATATTAACCACAGCTTCACGAACATTATTAGCACTGCTGTCCACTAGCTGTAAATAAGAATGGCTGCCACCTCAACTTAAAGCTTTTCTAGTACGTTAATGTCTTGAGGGTCAAGCCTCCACCCGAGCGCGCCCTTGAACTCCTCAATCCTTTCTTTTCTCTCACTCTTAGGTATAGCTGCCACGTAGGGTCTCGAAATTAAGTAGTTTAAAGCTACTTGAACAGGTGTTCTCCCGTACTTCCTGGCTAATTCCCTGATTACTTTAACGTCATTAACTCTGCCCTTCTCAATAGGTGTACATGCCTGTATCGTAACTCTGCTCTCTATGCAGTACTTGAGCAGGTCCGCCTCAACCTCCTTATCCAGCATGCTGTATTTTACTTGATTTACTACTATGTCATACTTACTTGTTGAGTTAATAGCCTCCTCCAGCTCCTCCCTAGTGAAGTTACTTACACCGATGTACCTAGTTAGTCCCTGATCAGCCACTGCTTCAAGAGCTCTGACCTGCCTAGATATGGGCAAATAGCTGTGAGGTCAGTGAATGAGTATGAGGTCAGCGCAGTTAACCCCTAATCTCTTCAGACTTGCTTTCGCTGCCTTTATGGCCTCGAACGAATCTGTGAAGTGGTGGGGCATTAACTTAGTAGTAATAAAGACTTCATCCCCACCGACCGCCCCACAACCCTGCCGACCAGCTCCTCAGCCCTACCACCACCATACATTTCAGCAGTATCTATTACATTCAGCCCTAACTCAACAGCATGA
>CAYZJX010000074.1:2899-6694 GCA_964479035.1 uncultured Desulfurococcaceae archaeon | reverse complement strand
CTCCGAGCCCGCAGGGCATGCACTAGATGGGAGCCTCATGCCGTTGGGCTCGACAGCCACCCATGACCCTATGGGATGAACCGTAAGAGCGAGCCCTCTAGGCGAGGTGGAACCAATGAAACCATATCACAATAAAACAAAAACACATAGAATGATACGGTTAGAGGAAACGGTAGATGTAGTTAATTAATCTAAATTTACCTGTGTCTGTCATTAAGTACTTTTTTATGGGGGCACAGTACTGAGAACGGGCAGTACGAGCACTCCCAAGGGTAGCGAGGGTAAGTACTTGATGTTATTCTCTCAATTATTTCTTCTTCAGCAGCTCTATCTCTGACTTCGAACTGCGTTACCCTATCCGGAGTCACGTAGAATAATATGCTATAGCTTAAGTTGAAGAGCCAGTTGTAAATTCTCACCTGATCTATGTGGTGCTGCTGAGGTATTCCCAAGTCAGCTCTAGCAGTCTTTACTTCAACACCTACTCTCGATCCTTCTCCCAAGTCTATAATCGCGTCAGCCCTACCCCTAATAATTACCTTCCTACCATTGGGGAGAGTCAACTCCCGAGACCCCTCAACCTCGACTGATGCTGCATTTAGAAAGAACTCCTTAATTAGTGACTCAACACCTCTGTGGGCTAAGTCACCCATTATGAAGATAGGGGAGAATACGTCCTTAGCGATTAGCTCAGGATACTTGAACTCATAGGTTCTTTTGAGTGGGCACCTAGTCAGGTCAGTGACCCAGTAAACACACTCAACACGCTGGTGCTGCTCTTTCTCCTCTTTCCTGAACTTATAGACTAAGTCCACTAAATCTATGCTAACCATATCCAGCACCAGCTAATAACTCACCCGTACTGAAACTTAAATAACTGCCTACACTATGTGTGAACCACATGTTCTGCACCATCTGCTACCTTCATACACTGGGAACCCGCAGTATGGGCACCTCACGTAACCCTCAGGTAGTACCTCGGGCGGCTTAGGGTAATACTTCCTGAACAACCTGTATAAAAATGCCTTATCACCTCCCTCAAGGCCTATTGCCTTTAGTGTTCTTACATCGTCTTCACTAGCTAGTAAAGCATAGAGGTTCGATAGTGCTTTAGTACCTGAGCCCTCCTCAGCAGGTGTCTTAGGTCTCCAAGCTATTTCAGGCCCTATGTAATCCTCAATTAACTTTCTAAGCATATATTTCCCTGTATATGGGTTCAACCTCTTGTAATCGGGTGGTGTTCTCAAGGATACTTCAATTACTTCTTTTGTAGTAAATGGGGCTATGACTTCAATACCTAACTTCTTGCCCAGCTCGACAGTAGGGTAGCGTGCTGTCTCAGCTAAGTACTTAATGTACTTGTTGAGCTCCTTACCGGTTAGTACCAGCATGTACGGATAGCCAGCAAATAACTCGTCACATCCATCACCTGTGAGCACGTACTCACATCCATCGTCCGCTGCCTTCTTAAGTACTGCTAGTACAGCAACATCATTCCTAACCTCTACAGGGTCAAACGTATGTAGTAGCTTAACTATCTCCTCGCTAAGCTCTAGGGCGTAGTCATTATTTATGGGTAGCAACTCGTACTTAAGACCTAGTGCCCTAGCTACATAGATGGCATAGGGGAGGTCCTTAGGTAAGCCACCCAGATAAAAAGATGTGTATGCCTTGATGCGCAGTCCAGCACTCCTAGCAACCAACGCAATAATAGTGGTATCAACACCCCCAGACAATGTCATGCATATATTTGTAGTAGAGCAGGGAAGGCTATTAGCTAAAGCACTAATAAGCCTTTTAATGTAGTAATGCAAACTACATGGGGTCAGCATTAAACGACATCACCTCTAAAATAACGTAAGCATGTATTCAATTTGCGACGCCATTATTATATTTATTAAGTACCTAATTAATTAAGTAAATCATCTTGTTTCATGAAAATGTGTAACATTTTAACAGAAACGCTATTAAATACTAGCAACTACTTACTAGTAGGGGGATTTTTCTCTTTAATTTTTTAAATTCGGAGGTAGATGGGGCGGAGAAATAGTGGATAAGAGGAAGTCCGGAAGTAGTGGTGAGGAATGCTCTAAGCAGAATAATTCAGTACGCAAGTACACTTACAAGCCCCTGCCATCTGACGTACTTAGGAACACTAGATTGCTCGGTAATAACTTCGATGAGTACATAATTACTACTGAGCTAGATAGTCTGCTTTGTGAGAGCTTAAGCCGTGTTTTAGGAATTCATAAAGCTTATGAAATAATCGAGAATATTAAGAGATTAACTGGTATGAGCCCTGCAGAAGTTTTAGTAAATAATCCGCGTGACTTCATAAGGGCTTTTGAGCGTGCAATTACCTCACCACCTGAGAGAATACTTCATGAAGTGTTCAGGGTTCTCTCATTTATGGTAGGTGTAAATGAGGATCCCCCTGACGTAATTAATATAAGTGAGTTTACGCACTTTATTGAGAAAATAATTAAAACCATTGCCGATACTAAGGCAAGGTATTTCTCTAGGATAATTAATGGTGGCATAGGCAGTAAGTGACTTCTAATAATTTCTTAAACTTAATTTAATTTATTCAAAATTTTATATGTAAATAACTACATTTACCCTCAATAATAGTTGCTCATAGTACTAGTGCCTTAATACGTAGTCTTACTAGAGATATTAATAATAAGGTGTAATTTGATTTAGTTTAGGGAGCTGGTGATATGAGCATAGAGATGTGCCCGACAGGCATTGATGAGCTTGACGAGCTTCTTAATGGAGGATTTCCGCGGGGGGACATAATATTAGTTGCCGGGCACCCAGGAGCTGGCAAGACAACACTATCAGCCAAGTTTATTTATGAGGGTGCCAGAAGATTTAAGGAACCTGGGGTGTACTTGAGTTTCTTAGAGCCTAAGAATGATTTCTATAGATTTATGCGTGCTCTAGGAATGGACTTTGAAGAGTTAGAGCGTAGGGGGCTAGTACACTATATAGAAGGTATTCAGACTTCAACATTTGAGGGGATTGAGGACGCGCTTAAGGAGTTCATGGACGCTATAGTCAAGATGAATGCTAAGAGAGTTGTCATAGACTCTGCTACAGCTATAACACAGGTTGCTGGATTCAGGCTGACAAGGGAGTTAATAAAGAATGCAATGGTCAACGGCCTCAAGCCTCTAGGAATTACGGGAATATTAATTTCTGAGCTGCCTATTGGTACACCATCAGTTGGTTACGGTGTCGAGGAATTTCTTGTAGATGGCGTAATAATACTGAAGTCAACCATAGAGAACGGTGTTCTTGTCAGGAAGATGGAGATCAGGAAGATGAGGGGCACTTCAATACCCTACGCAGAGCTTTATTTTGACATATCATCTGGTGTGGGTATTAAGGTATATCTACCTCCGAGGATGGAGGAGATTCCAGCACCAAGTGAGGCTCAGATTTACATACCTCATGCCAAGGAGATTAGGTTCTTGTGCGGCGGCTACTTGAGGAAGGGCTCGCAGATAGCATTCATAGTTAGGGAGCCTGCTTCAGTACTGCCGCTGCTTATTTGGTGGATCTTAGGATACATAGCTAGGTACAGTGGTACGCTTCTAATTAGAACGTACTCGAAGCCTCCGCAACTTATCAGGCAGATAGTTAAGACGCACGCTAAGAAGTTTAATGTTGAATTATCTAAGATCGTCATAGATTCAATAAACCCGACAGCTAAGCCCCTTTACGTAATGTCTCAATATAATAGGGAGTCAGATACTAGGATAAATCCGACATTCCTAGTATTTGACTCCC
>CAYZJX010000074.1:0-2799 GCA_964479035.1 uncultured Desulfurococcaceae archaeon | reverse complement strand
TATAATAGGGAGTCAGATACTAGGATAAATCCGACATTCCTAGTATTTGACTCCCTGCAGCAGGTACCCATGGTGCATAATAATGACTGGGATGACTTCTTTAGAGAACACCTAAACAACCTACTGCTGAGGAGAAAATTAGGTATAACTACATTCTATGTTTATAATGTTAAGTCTGATGAGGAAATACCCATACCTCTAGACATCTATGACTTAATTATTAAGGTAAGGCCTGAGTGGAAGGGTAATAGACTGTACTTATACTTAGAGCCCCACCCAATAACGGTTACGGGTGCTGTAAAACCCCTCTACGTTCAGTACAAAGAAGGTGGAGAATTCCAGATTGAGGTGGTTGGAAGTCAATGAACGAGGTAAGCGAAGATATAGATACAAAAATCGTGCTAGCATACATTAAGTACCTTGCAGAAAACAGACTTAGGAAAGGCGCTCCAGGCATGCTAATAGCTCTTAATTCACTAGCTATGAAAAAATATGGAGCGTACGTAACTGAGCTGCTTGTTAGGAATCCCAGTGGATTTGTAGATGTGCTGAATACCTATTTTAGAAATCAAGACACTACTCAGAGATTTATTAGGTACCTTCTTAAGCCGCTAGTAGAAGCTGGGGATGAGGACGGTAGGAAAGCGGTTGAGGCTCTAATCACTGGTGATAAAAGTGAATTTATTACCTACTCAGTTAAGGTACTTAAGGATAAGGCGAAAAAGTGGTTTAAGAGTTAGGTGTAGTTCTCAGCTTACGTAGTGGTGGTCAGTAAACAATTTCTATTACTGTCACAATATTTGTGTAGGTGGCATGTGTGAGTGAGTTCCTTAGCGAGTACTTTAATTGGTTTAATCAAGCTGCCAAGGCACTAGAGTATGAAGTTCATGGCAGGTTGTGGGAGCCGCCCTACAAGGGCTTGGCAATTGTAGGTATGGGTGGTTCGGGAATAGTAGGTGACGTAGTGTATGTTCTAGCTATTGATTTGCTGGATGCTCCAGTAACTGTTGTTAAGGACTATAAGCTGCCTAAGTGGGTTGAGGAAGGTTGGCTAATGATTGCAGTAAGCTACTCTGGTAACACCTTGGAAACACTGCATGTAGTTAAGGAGGGAATAAGTAAGGGTGTTAAGGTAGCTGCTATTGCTTCAGGAGGTAAATTAATTGATCTGGCGGTGAAGGAGGATCTGCCCTACATTCAAGTAGACAGCGGCTATGCACCGCGGTCGGCTTTTCCAGCACTTCTTCTGAGTACGCTCAGGCTCCTCAAAGCACTTGGCATCAAGCTTCATGACGACCTGAGGAAATCTATTGATGTCTTAAGGAGAGGAGAGGATGCTGAAGCACTAGCTGAGGAAGTTATTAGGGCAGTAGTGGGTAGGATTCCATTCTTTATAGCCAGCACGAAGTACTACCCATTAGCTGTGAGGGCCAAGAATGAATTTAATGAAAACACTAAGCTGCCTGCTAAAGCTGAAGTAGTGCCTGAGTGGGGGCACAATGATATTGTTGGCTGGGAGGGGTGGAGGGAGCCCATAGCTGCCTTAGTATTTAGGGAGGTAGATAATGAAATAATGAAGTTTATTGCTGAGCATCTTAAGGACTCAGGATTTCCAATTAAAGAATTTGAAATTGAAGATAGTGACTACGTGAAAAATATACTTAAGTGGTCTCAAGTAGTTGGCATTGCCTCAGTTAAGCTAGCTCTTGAGCTGGGTATTGACCCAAGAGAAACAAAGTCAATAAGTAAATATAAGGCATTCCTTAAGAGTATGCTTAAGCTGGACTAAGTCATTAAAACAAGCAATTTGTTTTACGTGCTTTACTTCTTACTTCTTATTTTCTCGAGTATTTCTTTAGCTTTATCAATTCTTATTATACCCTCCTTAATCATTTCCTTAACTACCTTATCTACTTCATCACCCACTGCCCCAGCACTTATTGCTAGTTGTCTAGCATGCAGCTTCATATGTCCTCTCTGAATACCCTCAGTAGCTAGTGCTTTCAGCGCAGCTAAGTTCTGTGCTAGTCCGACAGCACCCATAATTTCGGCTAGCTCCCTAGCTGTCTTAACACGCAATATCTTTAGTGAGACCTTAGCTACAGGATTAACTCTAGTGGCTCCACCAACTATTCCTACAGCCATAGGCATTTCTAAGTATCCTATTAGGTCTCCATTCTCGTCCTTTTCCCAGGTGCTTAGTGGTTCGTACCTACCTCTCCTTGCTGCATAAGCATGTGCTCCAGCCTCTAAGGCTCTAGTATCTTGCCCCGTAGCCAGCGCTACTGCTATTACTCCATTCATTATCCCCTTATTGTGAGTAGCTGCCCTGTACGGATCTGCTGCAGCAAACGCCCAAGCATATATGATACCGTCCACTACGTCCTCACCACCCACCGCGTCCTTAGGTACCCTAGTCCACGCACGGACTAATCTCTTGTCAGCAAGGTTCGACACTATTCTCAAGTATACCTTACCCCCAGTCCACTTTTCTAAGAGTGGTGCTACCGCCTCAGCCATAGTATTTACTGTGTTAGCACCCATGGCGTCCTTAACGTCAACTACTAGGTGCGTCACGACCATCGGGCCGAGAGGTGAGTTAATAACTCTGACCTCAACATCCCGGACACCGCCGCCCAACTTAATTAGCACCGGGTCTGTTGAGTTGGCCAACTCAATTATCTCTTGCTTCCTCTCAAGAATTTTATAAGCAGCTGTGTGTGGTGACGGCATCTTAACTAGCTGTATTTGAGTAATCATGCGTGATTCAGTAGCTTTTGCGAATAGTTCCCCGCCTGC
>CAYZJX010000073.1:0-6810 GCA_964479035.1 uncultured Desulfurococcaceae archaeon | reverse complement strand
ATAAGAAGTCAGCGCAGTCAGGCCAGTAGGGATCAAAAAAGCTCTTCGTAGCTAGTCCCTCCTCAAGGACACCATAAGCAAAACCCAGAACTAGAACTGAAGCATAACTCAAGCCCTGCCTAACCTTTAACTCCCTTATTAATAGTGCAGAAGTACCGTAGAGCCCCAGCAGTAGCACCAGCGCTATTGGGTTAATGAATTCAGTAGGTGTAGTAGATCCTGAGAGAACCTCAGCAATTAAGGGGGACAGGAACAAAAGGACTAGTGCAGCAATACTCTCACGACGCACCCTATAGTACCCGCATCACTAAAGGGCCAGGAGGTTTTATTGTTGATTATAGTTACTTATACTAGCTTCCTAATTAATTTCTCAAATAACTTCCTGTAAACAATGTAGAATATCAGACCTCTTAGATAGACATCTACGAACATAGCTAGCCAAGCACCCACAACACCTACTATACCAGTTAAGAAGGCTGCTGGCAGTACCCTGAAGAGGTATAGTCCACTAGCATTAATAACTAGTGGGACTAAGGTATTTCCGCCACCTCTTATCGCACCACCAACAGTCATTGCTAGTGCTAGCCCGGGCTCGCTGAGTCCAGCTAGAATCAAGTATATGGCTGCTAGCCGAGCTACGTCAGCACTAGGTGAGAAAGGTGCTACAAGGTACTGGGAAGCTAAGGCAACTGCAATACCCAGAATGGTCATTAGCACTACAGTTATTTTAGCAACCTCCATACCCACGCGCTTACCTTCACTAATACTTCCAGACCCGATCCTCTGCCCGACTAGGGCTGAGGCCGCTATAGAAAACGCGAATCCAGGCATGTAGATAAAGCTCTCTATTCTAATACCTACTTGATGTGCTGCTAAAGCTACATTCCCACATCTAGATATGAATGCTATGTACGCATTATTACCTACAGAAAAGACTAGTCTCTCAGCAGCTGCTGGCAGACCAACTCTAACTACATTAACCACGTAGTTGGGACGGAGCGACAGTATGGGTGTTAAGGATAGTCTCTTCAAGAAGTATGCTTCTACAGGAATCATGTAAATTATTGAAATAACTGTAGCTAGTGCCGCACCAATAACCCCCATTCTCGGAGCTCCGAAGAGCCCGAAAATAAGGATGGGGTCAAGAATTATATTTAAGAGAGCACTCGTTCCCATAGCAATCATCGATAGCTTAGTAGCTCCGACAGCCCTCACAACTGAGTCCATCATGACTGCTGCAGCCAGTACTGGGAGCCCTAGTATCCTGACTGTAAAGTACTTAGCAGCAACATCAATTAATTCAGGGTTCGGGCCCGTAATAATTGATATGAGCTGAGGCGCCATAAAGTACACTACTATAGATGCAGCACAAGCTACTAGCGAGCCGTAGACTAATGACTCACCTAGAGCGCTCCTAGCCTCCTTTATAGCCCCAGCACCATAGCTCTGAGCAACATACACTAAAACCCCAACACTGAATAAAGCAACAATTACGAAAAATAGCCAAGAAAGGTAGGACCCTACACCGACAGCAGCAAGTGCTAGGGTACCTACCTTGGAGACAAAGTACGTGTCAGCTATAGAGTATAGGCTATCAATTAACTCACTAACTACCATAGGCCACGCAATACGCAGTACCTCCCTAGTTAAGCTGTACTGCTTCAATTACGGCACTCAAGCCTACTAAGATGCGGGTAGGCAGTAAAAATTTTTCGTAACCTTAATTTAACTAAACTCCACTATGCAGTGTCCTGAAGCCAACCTGGCCTAACGTGAAGGTTAAGTTAGTTCACTATGTAAAATTTCTTAAGTCCTAAATACTTCATCATCTTTTGGTGAAGGCCTGTGGGTGCTTCGATACGCGAGCTAGCTGAAACACCTAGGTTTAGGCGTGTGGGCGCGCACACCCATATTAAGGGCTTAGGGCTGGATGAGAACGGCAAGGCAGTAAAAATTAAGGACGGTATGGTTGGGCAGGAGAAGGCGCGTGAGGCTGCTGGCTTAGTTGTCAAGATGATTAAGGAGGGAAAGTGGGCAGGTAAAATAATAATTCTTGCTGGACCTCCGGGCACTGGTAAGACAGCTATTGCTGTAGCTATTGCTAGGGAGTTAGGTATGAACGTACCTTTTATTGCTATGAGTGCTGCTGAAGTATATAGTAGTGAGGTAAAGAAGACTGAAGTGCTCCTCGAGAACATGAGGAAGGCAATAGGTGTTGAAATACATGAAATGCGTGAGGTCTATGAGGGTGAGGTAGCAAAGCTCAACGTAGTTACTGGCCCGCATCCATACAATCCATACCAGAGAGTTATTGAGAGAGCAACAATAACCCTGAAGACTACTGATGACGAGAGGACGTTGGAAGTTGGCGAAGAAATAGCTCTTCAGTTAATTCAGCAGGGCGTTAAGGAGGGTTACGTAATTCAAATAGATGCTGAGACAGGGCGCGTCTCAGTATTAGGGATTAGTGAAGAAAGCGAATACGCTAAGTACTACGAGGTAGGGAGTAAGTTTAAGGTGCCTAGACCTAAGGGTAAGGTTAAGAAGGAGAAGGAATTTGTCTACCACCTAACACTAGCTGACTTAGATAGAATGGCGGCCAGGAGGAGAGCTGGCGGCCTGCTATCACTATTCTTCGGCGGTCCCGAAGAGAAGGAAATAAGTCCAGAAGTAATTGCTGAAGTTGACAGGCAAGTTAAGGAGTGGGTAGATCAAGGTAAGGCGTACCTACACCCAGGAGTACTGTTTATTGATGACGCACACATGCTGGATATAGAGTGCTTCGCGTTCCTCGGCAGAGCTGTTGAGAGTGAGCTAGCACCAATAATAATACTAGCAACTAATAGGGGGTTTGCTAGGATTAGAGGCACGGATGTTGAGGCACCGCTGGGCTTCCCGCCAGACCTGCTGGACAGAGCTGTAATTATAGGTACTGAAACTTATGATCCGGAGAGCGTAATGGAGATACTAAGGATAAGAGCTAGGGAAGAGGAGATAGACGTTGAAGATGAAGCGCTCAAGAAGCTGACTCACATAGGCAGTAAGTGCAGCCTCAGATACGCTGTGCAGTTACTCAGCATAGCTGCAGAAAACGCTAAGCTGAGAGGCTCTAATAAAGTAACTGTTGAAGATGTTGAGAGAGTCGATAAGTTATTCATGGACGTCTCTGAAGCCGTAGAACACTTAAAGAAGTATGAGTCACTAATGCTTAAGCATTAACTTGAGCTTTTTAAATTAAAGCCCACCAACCATCACAGCAACTACTATATAATTTATTTTTATATACTAATTTAATTTACACTTTACCTGCTTTGTATTCCTAGGGCTTCGGCAACTAATTCAATAATATCATGTACTTCAGCTCCTAACTCCGTGAACAGCAACTTGGCATCCGGAGATGAAACAACAATGACGCTAGCTTCCTCTCTCAGCTCGCGTAGTCTCTCAGCAGCTATCTTCTTAGCTAATTTTGAGTCAATAAACGCCAGCAGTGTACAGTAGTAGCCGACGTCAAAAACTTCCTTACCGTGCCTCATAGGTAGCTTGATGTCGAGGCCGGGTATTAGCTTGAGTAGCTCAATTACACTATTAGATTTGAGGCCTCTAGTCAGGGCCCATGAGTCATGGAGAACTACAGTTTTTCTTATCTCATTTAACTCCCTACTCTTAAGGAGGTCCTTAAGAACTTCAGATACGTAGTATACATTCAGCGGTGTCTTAATACCGAAGCGCGGGTAGAGTGATCTGTAGGTGTAGGCGACTATAGGGCATGAAGTAATTGCGTACTTCCAATCAGAGCCTTCTAGCACCTCAGTATTCTCTCTAGCTATCTCCTTAAAGAGGTCGTTAGCTCCAATGTAATATGCGTGCACACCACAGCAAGACTCCTTAGGCAGTGTTGCTAAGTCGATACCTAACTTACTGAATACTTCAATAGTTATTCTAGCTAAGTCGCGAAGATGCTGCCTTACAGTACAGCCTCTAAGGTATAGAACCCTCCCCTTACGGGTTAATTCAGCAGGCCTGCTCCCGTAGAGAAATCTATGAGACTTAAGGTTTTCCTCAATACTCTTAAGGACTTTAGGTAAGGCTCCCTTCTTCCTTAACTGAGTCTTTACCGAGTGTGTAACATCTGGCACAGTGAATTCGAAGGGGCACAGGAGATTACATGCATAGCAGTTCAAGCATGTGTAAATAGGCTTTATATTCTCTTCAGTAGGTTCTAGCACCTTGTGCTTAATGTAGTAAGCCACCCTAGCTCTACCTGAAGGTGAGTAGGTCTCACTGCCCAAAACTACATGCACGGGGCACACAAACTTACATATATTAGGGCACAGCGCACACTTAGTTAAGTCCTCAACACCTCTTAACTTACCTGTTATGTATGTAGTAACCATACGGACCGTAGCAGTTAGTCCCTTATCCTTTAGAGCCTCGAAAATCCAGTCTCTCTCACTCATGCCGACACCTCGTGCTGCCTGGGTTCATAATTCCCTTGCTGTCGATTGCTTCTTTAATCTTCTCTAACAGATCGCAGGCACTATCACCTATTTCCTCTTTTAGCCAAGGAGTCCTAACCCTTCCTACTCCGTGGTGGTGGCTAATTGTCCCGCCAACCTTAAGTACTGCTTTCATAGCTGCTGACAACACCTTAGAGTAGTATTCGTAAGGACTAGTGCCTGTGGGAGGTAGCCCAATGAACGTAAAGTTCAGGCAGGCACCCTGAAGGTAGAAGTGGGTTGCAGATACTGAAACTACTAAAGTACCCTTAACTTCTTTTATAGCCTTTCCCACCTCATGATATAGCCCGGTCAACTTGGACCACGGTGCAGCAGCCTCAATAGTAGAAAATACTAGACCCAGCGGTGCGTACTCCGGTATTTCCTTAGCT
Organism: uncultured Desulfurococcaceae archaeon; assembly: GCA_964479035.1. GTDB lineage: Archaea > Thermoproteota > Thermoprotei_A > Sulfolobales > NBVN01 > B83-G16. The sequence goes on along the minus strand of CAYZJX010000073.1, from coordinate 1,919 downwards.
ATGAATCTAGTCCTCAACCAGTAGTTGACTGGCTTCTCACCTAACTCCTCACCCTTAAATAACTCCTTAACTATACTTACCTCAGCATTAACCAACTTACTACTTCCCTCAATAACGAATATTGTTATCGATTTACCCCTGACCTCCTCAAGCCAATAGAAGTGCCTTAAAGTCTCAACTTCATCATAGACTCTAATCACCGCTGGCTTTGCCCCTGCCTTCAGCACCTGCCTCACATACTCAAGAGCTTCCTCGAATGACTCAGTAGCAAAGGACAGCTTTACTTTCTTCTCAGGGTAAGGCCATATTCTTAAAATTGCTTTTGTTACTATACCGTACACACCCTCTGAACCAATGAATAATCTTCTTAAGTCAGGTCCGGTAGCTGTTCTTGGGTGAGGCTTTAAGAAAACAATTCTTCCTGGAGGAATAACCACCTCAATACCTAATAACATGTCCTCAATCCCACCGTACTTTATTGAGAACTGTCCAACAGCCTTAGTAGCTACCCACCCACCTACAGTTGACTCACAAATAGACTGCGGTATGTGCCCAAGCGTATACCCCTTAAAATTCAGGTAAGACTCAAGCGTCATTCCATTAACACCTGCCTCGGCAGCGACCATTAGATTTTCTTCGTCTAGCTGAATCGACCTCATTCTCTTTAGGTCAATAACAATACCCCCTCGTTCTGGAGCAAACCCTCTTGAGACGCCGCTGCCGCCGCCATAAGGATATATAGGTATGTTATTTACGTAAGCATATCTAATGACTTCAACAACATCATCCACTGACTCGGGCCAGACCACTACATGAGGAAGTGTATCTATTTCAAGATTAAGGAGCTTGAGCACATTTACTGAGGCGTAGTCATGACTGTAAATAAGTATGTCAACAGCTCTATTAGATACCTTATCAATACCTATTAACTTAATTAAGTCCCTGTAAACTCTCTTAGAACTGCTTAAGGCCTTAGCTAGCCTACTGCTTAATTCGGACATTAAATTATACCTCCTGCCCTAAAGATAGTGTCTAGACTACACTAATTACTTTAGCGATTCGTGGTAAGATCATACGGTACTTAAGTATTCGGCGCAGGTAATTAATTACTCATACCTCTAAATAATTCTAAAGTCTTGTCCTGATCTCACTCATTAATGCATTACTAAACCTGTCATCGACTTTGAGTAACCAACGGTATATTCTCCCTAATGGGTTTGAAGCATCAATGAGTAGTTCGCTCTCACGTAAGTCTGCAGGTACGGATAGTGCGGTCTCCTTTACGTCCTCTACTAGAGGGTCCTTCTTAAGAACATCGCTACCTAAGATACTCTCAAAAAATGATGCAGCAGTAATTAGTTCTCCTAACTCAGTACCTAATTTCTCCTGCTTACTTCTTAACTGTGGAACTACAATAGCTGACACAACAACATCAATAAAGTGCGTTAGATGTGCTTCTCTGGCCTTAGAGAGCAACTCAGATTTAATACTCCTATAGATTCCAATGACGTGCTTCAGCGCGTCCCATGAAGGTATTTCCCTCTTAAGCATTATTGATGCTCCAAGACCTACTGACCTCCAAGAACCTACCTCAAAATTCCTGACATTACCGTAGGGATATACCGTGAAAGCTGCTCTGAATGGCTTAGATATATTTGCTGGCGTGAACGAGTCAATACAAACTTCTCTTGACTTCCCCCTAACTCTAAATCTCACGTAGGTAAAAGGAATCAGTAGTGCTACTCTCAAGTTATTAGCCACCTACCGATATCCTTGTAGTCATTAGGAATTACTTCTAGAGAGATTAAAAATAGGTATTAAAGCAAGAAATACTATATGATACCTCTCTTAAAGACTTTATCTAGAAGATCCTTAAACCCTTGGTCCACCCTATAGAGCCACTCATAAATCTTAGGTAT
>CAYZJX010000072.1:0-6857 GCA_964479035.1 uncultured Desulfurococcaceae archaeon | reverse complement strand
CTGATGACCCGATAAGAACTCTTGACATGCAGGTAAGGGATCTGATCAGGAAGACTGGTATTAGTGTAGTAGCGGTCATGAGTGCTTCGTCATCATTCCTTAGTGTAGCTGATAAGGTCATAAGAATGAGGAGGTACTTACCCGAGGAAATCTTAAATCTAAAGACAGGTGATGGAGGTGTTAATGTAAGGTCTAAGGAATATAGGCCACCGAAGGAGAGGCTGTTTTACGGCATTAGCGACATTAGAAAAGTAAAGAGCAGTGGCTACAAAATAGTTACTGAGTATGTTGATGGTGAGAGATTCGAGCTTGACTTAAGCTACTATCCTAGAATAGTTGAGAAAGGACAGGTTAAGTTCATAGCATTCATTATCAGGAAGATCAGCAGGATCAAGAAGCCTATGCGTGTGCGTGAGCTCGTAGACTTCATTAATAGCCTAATAAGTAAGAGAAGCTTCTCGGCATTCGCCGACCCTGTACCACCTGACCTCACGGTTGTTGACGGATTCGATGTTGTTTGGGTCCTCAACAGGTTCTATAAGGCTTTATTTACTCAGGTTTAATCAACTCGGGTGTACTGTCCGCCAGTAGTTGATTACTCTAATGGTCTTTAGCGCCACGTATGTGTGAGTCAGTACTGCAAGAGTGAGGAGGGTGTAATTTGTGAGGCCTAGAAGGCTCCCTATGAAAACTATGAATAGCCTCACATCTCTTGAGGCAATGTTCTCTGCCTTACCTATAGCTACTGGGTGTACCCCGAGGTCGTAAGGTGCTCTAGTGTGCAGGTAGCTAACGAGTATGTCGCCAGCAACTGCAAGTACCGAAATGACTACCCAAGTAATACTTGAGTAGTTCATGAGAGCATGTATAGAGAGTCCTAGAAGTATCGCGAGATCAGCATACCTGTCAAGCATGGTGTCCATGAAGCCTCCAAGCTTAGAAAACATCTCCTTAGCACGGGCTAGCTCGCCGTCAACCCCATCAATGATTGACGACAGCTGAGCCATGATTCCGGCCAGGGCTACGTGTCCCAGCACATAGAGTGGGAGACATGAGAGAGCTATTCCGAATGATATAAGTGACACTGCATTAGGTGTTAGGGGTATGTTGTACTTGACTATCAGATAAGTTATTCTCATAGAGACCTTCCTATTAATATACTTAGAAACAGGGCCATCCAGAGCCTTACCTTTTATCCTTTCACGGAAATCCCTAAATCTCTCCACTCACTAAGCACCTCCTTGAGAACTATCCTGCGTGATCCTGAAGTAACTTCCAGATAGTCCTCGTAAGTATCTACCTCAGTCCACGGCACGCCAGCCACGTCAGCTACGGTAATAACTGAGTACCTTGCTAAGCACTCGAGCAGTGAGGAGAGCTCAATAGTGTCTTCAATAGAACACCTCTTGTAGTCGAGATCTCTCTCAAGAATGTGAACACCGACATCAATGTATTCGAAAGGCTCTATATTCTTACCTACCTTGGCGACTCTCTCACCTTCGACATGGATTTTAGTGGATTCTCCTACGTCGATGTATTTGGGGCTTGAGTCACCTCCTAGGACGCTGCCTGATACATCATAAATTAGCTTAACCAATCTCGGAGGGTAGATGTGGTCAGCCATTGATACAATAAAGCGTGACTCATTTACGTGCGGTATTGCTAGAAGTAAGCTGTAACCGTTACCTCTCTCCGGCGCATTATTAATGACAAATTCCACATCAACATTATCGGTAATTATCTGCGGTGCTGACTCAACAATTTCCTTAACAGTATTCAGTGTTCTGTCATTAACTACTACAACAATTTTGTCAACACCTGCAGCAGTTAGACTTGTCAGAGGGTAGTGCATTAAGGGCACACCACCCACGTGAGCAGCTAGCTTTAGCTTAGGCATGGCCTTAGCGAATCTAGTTCCTAAGCCAGCAGCAAGAATTACGGCCTCGATAATTTACCCCTACATAATTTAGAATAACCTAATAAAGTCGTTACTTAATTAGCTAGCTCATTCATGAGGATCATCGACTAGTAGCTCTCCTAAGTAGTTTTGCGTTATTTATTATTTAATTGCTAACTTCATAATTAGTTCGGGTGCTTCAGTGGGTGTGGAATGGAGAAGGAAAGTAATTCTTTGCAGGTGTAATGATGTAACACTAATGGACGTTGAGGAATTAATTAGTGAGGGAATTACCAGTATTGAGGAGATTAAGCGCCTCACGAAAATTGGGATGGGCCCCTGCCAAGGCAGGACATGTATTCCACTGCTAATTTCACTACTTGCAAGAAAAACCAACAGGAAGATTAGTGAAATAGATCCCCCAACAGTTCGTCCTCCAATCAGGCCACTGCCAGCAATTCTCTTCCTGAGTAAGGTAGGAGAAGAGGGTTAGCGTTGGGGGAACTTCAGGGCAGAACTGACGCAGTAGTTATTGGTGGAGGACTGATTGGGTGCTCAATAGCTTACTACCTTTCAAGAGCGGGCCTCAGCGTCCTCTTATTAGAGAGGTCTTGGCTTGGGGCAGGTGCATCAAGTGCTAATCAGGGAGTTGTAGGGCCTTACATGGCGCCACCACCTATTTTTGAGCTAATGTTTGAGTCGCTGAAAATGTACTGGGAGCTAAGTAATGAAGTAGGTGAGGATTTAGGGCTTGAGCAAGTTGGCATGGTGATACCAGCAGTTACTGAATCTGAGGCTAAGGTTCTTGAAGAGCACAGCAGATCCATTAAAAGATCTGGCGGATCTCCTCAACTAATTGATGGCTCAGAGGTAAGGGAATTGGACCCGACATTATCTAGGAATATACTGCTTGCTCAAATTAGTAGTGAGGACTGCATAGTGGATCCTAATAAAGTGGTCTTTACCTACGCTAGAGAAGCGAGAAAATTAGGTGCTAAGATCCTTAGGTTCACTGAGGTCACAGGCATTAAGGTGTCGGGAGGGGCGGTTAGAAAAGTAATAACTAATTGTGGTGAAGTAAGGACAGACTATGTAATTAATGCTGCGGGTGCTTGGGCAAGTCAGATATGTAGGTTAGCTGGTATTGAGGTTCCCATATACCCTATGAGGGGACATATATTAGTGACTGAGCGCTATAAGTACGATTACTTTCGCTATATACTAGATGCTAAGTATATTGTAGAGGCTTTCAAGGGTCTAGGTCCTGCAGAAGTTAAGGATGAGTTCAGTAAATTTGGGGTTGGTGCATCACTTTGCCAGCATAGGGAGGGTGAGTGGACCATAGGAGCTAGTCGTGATGCAATAACGTACGATAAGGATGTATCAATAGATGTAATTAAGCTATTAATGAAGAGGGCTGTAATGCTTAAGCCTAGTTTCAAGCGAGCAAATATAGTGAGGGTTTTTACTGGTGTTAGACCCTACAGCACTCGTAAACTACCTATTATTGAAGAACTGGAAATCGAGGGATTTATTATAGCTGCGGGGCATAAGGGTGAGGGTGTGGCATTAGCGCCAATAACTGGAGCACTGGTTGCTGAATTAGTTACTGAAGGTGATATAAGGAATCCACTAGCAAGGAAGTGTTATGAATTAGTCAGCGAGCCCTTGGTAAGGTACGGAAGCAGTAGTATCATTATTTTACATTAATCATTTTTAGTTAAGTCCCTATGACGTCATAAGTAAGCTATATGCAGGTTATTAAAATCTGGTAATGCCATGGTTTTTAACCGCACCTCACTTCTTACCTACACTGCATAATATTCAATATCTAAAGTAAGGGAAAAAAGTTTTTTTATTCTTACCTATAACATAAATCTACTGGGTGACTGGAAATCGTAGCTAAGGAGGAGTTCTTTAATACACTTAAGAAACTCTCGGAAGCATTTGGTGCCCCCGGCTATGAGTATGAAATAAGGGAGTTAGTTATTGAAATTCTTGAGGACTATGCTGATGAGCTAAGGACTGATGCCTTAGGTAATGTAATAGCTGTTAAGAAGGGTTCGAGAAATTCAGGGAGGGTAATGATTGCTGCACATATGGATGAAATAGCTCTAATGGTGTCTTTTATCGAGAAGAACGGGTTCCTCAGAATTCAGCCTGTAGGTGGGTGGAACAGCATAGTTCTTCCTGGGCAGAGGGTCACAGTAGTTACTGATGATGGGAAAAAGCTGAGGGGTGTTGTCGGAATTAAGCCACCGCACATAATGAAGCCTGATGAAGCTAAGCAATTACCTGAAATTAAGGACATGTTCATTGACGTAGGTATTAAGAGTAAGGAGGACGCTGAGAAGCTCGGAATTACTGTCGGCTCACTTGTAATTCCTGAGAGAACAGCTGAGAAATTAGCTAATCCAGACTTAGTTACTGGTAAGGCATTTGATGATAGGGTAGGACTTGCTGTGATGATCCACGCATTCAGAGAGGCCAACGAGTTTGAACCTGCACTCTATGCAGTAGCTACTGTTCAGGAAGAAGTGGGACTTAAGGGTGCTAGAACGGCAGCATACTCAATAACACCTGATGTAGCACTTGCACTTGACGTCACCATAGCAGCAGATGTACCAGGTACTACTGAAGCCGAGAGAGTTGCTGAAGTAGGTAAGGGACCAGCAATAAAGATAATGGATGGCAAAGGCGGTTCAGGGCTAATTACGCATTCTGAAGTTAAGAAATTACTAATTAGAGCAGCTAAGGAGGAAGGCATACCATACCAGCTTGAAGTCCTGCCTGGGGGAACTACTGATGCGACCATAATAGCGTTAAATAAGGAGGGTGTTCCAGCAGGCACGATCTCAATACCTACTAGGTATGTGCACTCACCTGTTGAGGTACTGTCACTAGAGGATGCTGTTAATGCTGTGAGGCTGGTTAATGCGTTTCTTAAGAGAGCAACTGCTGAATGGATAAGTAAAGTTAAGGGATTAAAGGTTAAGTAATTGACGACTATTTCGGCGCAGTCTTTAATATATTTTTTATATTGTACCTCTCCTTCTTAAAACATCACTAATACGCTTTAACAGTGGCTCTGGATTACCTCGGAAGAGCTCATCTAATGCTTCTTCTCCTTCACTGCCTCGAAGTACTGATCTTAAAATAAACCTAAGTATTCTATATGATGTTTCACGGCTTGAAAAGTGTCCGTCAAGAAGTCTACAGAATTCTCCTACGTCACGGACAATTAGGTCCTTCAACGAGCACCCGTACTTTACCTCACATAGCGATTCCAAGAATATATTTAGTCCTGGGAAGTAGTTTCTAAGTCCAGAGACTATTAACTCACTTAATGTCTTAACAGGGTCTGCATCACTTGACTTAGTATGATGTTCATGTGGTGACATTTCTTTACTCCTCCTTAAGCTTGAGGGTGAATTCTTGCTTAATGATGTCGTAACATAGGAGTAGAAATGTTGGTGGTGTGAAGCTTAGTGCATTGACTATAGTGATTTCTATGCATGGTCTGCCTGCTTCAAATTTATGCTTGAGAACTACTATGTAGTCGTAAATGTCAAATAGCTGCGGATGTTTTTCTAGTGTTTGATAATGAAATACATAAAATGCAGTAATTCCCAACCGCTTCCTGTGCCATACATTGTTTGCGTGCTCCTTAAAGAACTCAGGGCAGTTAAAGTACACTATGTCCAGTGGACCCGTAACTAAGAATTCCTCTTTAAGTTTTATATCTAGAGCCCTGTTCTCAACAGCTATTAAGTATAATGGCTTGGATGTTGGATTTACTGATAAATAAAATACTTCATACTTTCTTCTTTGTCCTTTAATTAGTTGCACACCCTTAACACAGTCGCAGGACTCCTCAAGCATCTTGAGTGTTGGCGGAGACTGTACGTAAGATCTAATTACTAATCTCCCACCATACTTAAGTGCTAGCGACCTTGCCGTGCAAATAGCTATGTGGTACCCTGACTTAGGTACCTGTGATATTACAGCTACTTGCGCGCCCTTCCGTATACCTCCTCCAAATGCCTTATCGATTAATTCATTATCAAACTTATACACGATTTCCTTGCTCGGTGGAGGTATCTCCTCAAGCCTGATCGGAGGGTAAATTCTAATTACATCGCCTGCAACTATTTCGAACGGCATGCTTGAGTACGGTATTGATGAGCCTCTCATCTTCTTAATTCTGAGCTTCCTGATGATGTGATCCTTCTCTGTGGTCATTGACAGGACTATTAGTCCGTCGGCTAAGAACCCTTCAATGGTTTCTACAATTTCATCGCTAAGTTCTGCGGCGCGACCAACCTCAAGCGTAAGTATTGATGTAGTTCCAAATCTCTTCAGCCCGTCAATTACCATGTTCTTAAGAACCTCCCTTATACTTTGCTTGGCAATGACTTGAGTGAAGGCAGAGACAGAGTCTATGACTACTCTTTTAGCATTTAATTGAAGAATGCTCTTCAGAAGTGCTTTAATTGCTTCACTAATTCCCTCCTTAGTAGCTGCCTGGAGTCCTTCAATGTACTTAAATAAACCTCTGTTCTCGAGGGCTTCAAAATCCATTCCTAGTGCTTTCATAAATCTGAAGAACTCTTTCTTAGTCTCAAGGAAATTCAGGAATACCCCAGGCTCATCATACCTTACAGCACCCTCATAAATGAATTTAGCTGAGAAAATGGTCTTACCGGTTCCTGGAGCACCCGCTAATATGACTACCGACCCTCTGGGCAGTCCTCCCTCAAGTAACTTATCAAATTCCGGTATGCCCGTAGGGCATCTGCTGACCGTACTTGTCTTCATTTATTAAACCTCCAGAAAGTTAGAAATCCTAACTTTCTCTTAGACTATTGCCTAATAAGTGTTTGACGCTCAAGAGTATTACGTCACTTAGTAAGTTATTATATTAACTGGTTATTACCTTAATTCATACTGTTATTCGGTG
>CAYZJX010000071.1:0-6939 GCA_964479035.1 uncultured Desulfurococcaceae archaeon | reverse complement strand
TCTACAGCTAAGACAGTAGTTCAAATTTTAAGAAATAGGGTTGGTGCTAAGGAGGTTCACCTACTCTTAGCAAGTCCTAAGATAGTATGTGAGTGCCCTCATGGCCTACCCCTACCTAGTAGGGAGGAGTTACTTGCTGCTAACTTAGACGATGACTTAGCCCTAAAGTACGTTGAGGCAGACTCCATTACTTGGATACCTACTGACATACTAGAGAATACTGCGAGGGAGTTCGGCATAAACCTTTGTTTATCATGTCTTGAAGGAGGTGCCTCATCATGAAGGTCTTAATAGTTGGTGATGGTGGTAGGGAGCACGCGCTGGCGGTAATGATATCTGAGAGTACTGCAGATCCCTCAATCTACGTTGCTGCAGGGCATAGGAACCCAGGACTCCTCAAACTAGCTGAGGACAGTGGAGGCAAGCTATACGTAGCTAACGTGCTGGATCCCGAGTCGGTTCTTGAGGTTGCTGAGGAGGTTGTGCCCGACTTAGTTGTTATAGGTCCTGAAGAGCCTCAGTTCCATGGCGTTGTTGATGTACTTAAGGAGAAGGGCTTCACGGTCTTTGGTGCTACATCAAGGTTAGCTAAGATCGAGATGAGTAAGGCATTTGCTAGGGAGCTTATGTGGAAGTACAAAATACCTGGAAGGCTTCCATACAGGGCGTTTGCGTCAATAGATGAGGCCCTCAAGTACATGGAGATGGCTGGTGATGTAGTTATTAAGCCTGCTAGGCAGGCGGGAGGTAAGGGTGTTAAGGTTCTAGCTGATACTCAGGCGTACTTAATGGATGATAGGGCTAGGGTTAAGAAAGACTATGTGAAGAAGCTATTTCAAGATATAGCATCTAAGTACAGGGACATAGATGTTAAGGTTCTTATCGAGCAGAGAGTTGAGGGTGTAGAGTACACAGTCATGGTAATAACCGACGGCTCAACTGTACTTCCACTACCTGCTGTCCAGGATCATCCTCACGCCTTCGAACTGGACTTAGGGCCTGAGACTGGAGGTATGGGCAGTATCGCAGGTCCAGGTGTAGTACCTTCATTCCTAACTCATGGGGAATATTATCGTAGTGTCGAGGTAGTTAGAAGATCTATTGAGGCACTTCAGAAGGAAGTAGGTGAGGAGTACAGAGGAGCTATTTCTGGGCAAATGATGCTAACTGCTGTCTGGGGCCCAACAATAATTGAGTTCTATAGTAGGTTCGGTGACCCTGAGATTTCTAATTTAGTACCAATTATTGAGTCTGATTTCCTTGACATACTTGACAGAGCTGCTACTGGCAGGCTCGCTGGCGCTAAGTTGAGTATTCGAGAAGATTTAGCTACTGTAGTTAAGGCTGTTGCACCCATGGGGTACCCAGGCAATAAGTCGATTGCTAAGGGGCACCCAGTTGAGGTTGATGAGGGAGTTCTTAGGAGGAGTGACTGTCGCCTACTTTACGCTGCAGTCGAATTAAGGGAGGATGGTAGAATGTACACTACTGGGTCGAGGGCCTTCGAAGTAGTTTGTGCTGCCAGCACGTTGGAGGACGCGTCTCTTAGGGCAGAAGAGGTCGTCAGCACTATTAAGTGTGTTGATGGCTGGCCCCTCATTCACAGAGCTGACATAGGGTCCAGTGAGCTCCTTAAGGAGAGGGTCGAATTGGCTGAGAGAATCAGGGCGGTGTACAGGTATAGGGCCGAGAAAGGTGTTCTGGGTACGTCAATTGTTTGGGTTCCAGGAAAGGGGATTTTCTTCGATCCTCTACAAAACCCTGTTAAGGTTAGGAGGCGATTTGTGTGAGTAAAAGAAGTAGACTCTCAACCCCGCTCCTTGATGGAGCGGTAAAACTACTCCTATTAGGCGGTGGTGAGCTAGGGAAGGAAGTGGCTATTGAGGCTCAAAGGCTAGGTGCTGAGGTTGTCGTAGTTGATAGGTATGACTGGGCTCCAGCAATGCATGTGGCTCATAGGCGCTATGTAATAGACATGTTGAATCCTGAGGCAGTAAAGGCTGTAGTGAAGAGGGAGAGGCCTGATGCTGTAGTTCCTGAGATTGAGGCTATTGCTGTAGATGCTCTAGAGGAGCTTGAGGAGGAGGGCTACTTAATAATACCTAATGCTAAGGCAGTGAAAATAGCTATGAACAGGATTGAGTTGAGGAGGTTTGCAGCAGAGGTTCTAGGGCTCCCTACAACCCGTTACGCGTTTGCTGAGAGTCCTGACGAAGCTGAGTATGCCTGTGACAAGGTGGGGTATCCGTGTCTGATAAAGCCTGAAATGAGTAGCAGCGGTCACGGACATGCTAAGGTAATTGATTCATCGCCGAGTGTTGTTAGGAAAGCATATGAGTACTCAGTAAGGCATGCTAGGGGGAGGAGTAGGAGAGTTATAGTAGAAGAGTTCGTTAACTTAGAGACAGAGTTCACGGTACTTCCGTACAGGTATGTAGGTGACAACGGAGTAGTTACTGTCACGCCTGAGCCAGTAGAGCACTGGAGGTACGGTGAGTACCACTATGTAGAGTCCTGGCAGCCATCCACGAAGCCGCGCGAGGTTGTTGAAAAAGCTAAGGAGATAGGGCGTAGGGTTGCTGAGGGATTGGGAGGTTTGGGAATCTTTGGTGTTGAGGTGTTCTTAACGAAGGATGGAAGAATACTGTTTAGTGAGGTAGCTCCAAGACCTCACGATACTGGCATGGTGACGATGGTTACTCAAGACCTGAGCGAGTTCGCTGTACATGCTAGAGCTGTCTTAGGTCTGCCTGTGCCTGAACCTAAGATATTGACTCCCGGGGCTAGCTACGCTATCTACGCTGATGAGGGTAATGTCTGGGCACCTAGGTTTGAAGGGGTTTACGATGCATTGAGGATTGATGGGATTAATGTGAGGGTGTTCGGGAAGCCTTACACCTATGAGGGGAGGAGGATGCTTGTTGTCCTAGCTAGGGGAGAGACCGTTGAGGAAGCTAGGGAGAAGGTCAGGAAGGCAGCATCTTTAATTAAGATAACTAGGTGACCTCCCCATGTGTAAGCAGAAGGTAGCTGTAATTGTCGGGAGTAAGCGTGACTTACCAGTAGCTGAGAAGGCTCTGAAGGTCCTTGAGGAGCATGATGTGGAATATGAGGTGAGGGTACTTAGTGCGCACAGGAACCCTAAGGAGCTAGAGGAATACATAGCTAAGTCTGATGCGTCAGTATTTATAGCTATGGCTGGACTTGCAGCGCATCTGCCTGGCTACATAGCCTCGAGAACTAATAAGCCAGTAATTGGTGTTCCTCTAAACGTAGCTCTTGGAGGGCTTGACTCACTCCTCAGTATTGTTCAGATGCCTCGCGGGGTGCCAGTAGCTACTGTAGGAATAGATAACGCTGTGAATGCAGCGTACTTAGCTATTAGAATACTGAATTTGTGCAGGGAACGTGAGGAGGGTAGGTAGTGGAGGGCTGGACCTACGCTAAAGCTGGTGTAGACTTAAGGAAACATAGGTCGATGCATGAGAGAGCTCTGGAGATGATGTCTAGGCTAGCTAGGGAGCTGGATGCAGATGTCGGTGGTCTCGGCGGGTACGCATCGTGGATTAGGGTTGGGGGGAGAAAGCTAGTACTACATATTGACGGTGTGGGTACTAAGTCAATTATTGCTGCAAAGCTGGGTAATTATGAGGTAATCGGTTGGGATTGTGTGGCAATGAACGTTAATGACGTAGCTTGTGAGGGAGCTATTCCTAAGGCACTCGTCGACTATATAGCAATGCCTGAGTCAAGTGAGGAGGTGTTTGAGGGCGTCTTCAGGGGTGTCTTGAGTGCTGCTGAGGTCAGTAAGGTTGCTGTGCTAGGAGGTGAGACAGCCATACTTCCGGATCTCGTCAATTCTATTGATGCTGTCTGTGTTGTCTTGGCTGAGAAGTCTGTGGACTTCACTAACAGAGCTGAGGTGGGTGATGTAGTTATTGGGTTCAGGAGTAGCGGGATTCACGCTAATGGGTACTCACTGGTGAGGAGGGTGCTTGAAAGTACGGTCGGGTATGAAGCAGTAGTAGATGGTGTGAGTCTTCCTCAAGAACTGCTTAAGCCTGTGATTATTTACTCTAACTTTACATTAGAAGCTATTCAGAGGAGACTAATTAATTCAGCAGCTCACGTAACTGGAGGTGCGTTCACTAAGTTGAAGAGGGTCTTAGGTAAGGGAGCAGACATGGTTCTTGAAGTGCCTGAGCCCCACCCAATATTTAAGGTTATAATGAAGTTAGGTAATGTTCCGGTAAGTGAAATGTACAGAGTCTTTAACATGGGTGTCGGGCTGGTTGTTACAGCACCTAAGGGTGCTGTGAGTGATGTTCTTGATTTAGCGAGTAAGTACGGTCATGAAGCACAGGTTATTGGTGAGGTGAAGGAAGGGTCAGGTAAGGTATTTATTAGGACTCCGTGGGGTGATGAACTTGAGTTCTAGCCTTAAGTTAGGTTTTGAGGTAGATAAGCTGCTTGAGGGCTATGACCTGAGAGCGGATAAGCTGCATGTAGGTGCTATAGCGAGTCATTCAGCACTCGATGTATTTGATGGAGCTAAGGATGAGGGCTTCCGCACAGTAGCTATATGTCAGAAAGGTAGGGAGAAGCCGTACCTACGCTTTAGTAGAGTAGTTGATGAGGTTATAGTGCTGAATAAGTTCCGTGATGTAGTTAATGAGGACATTGTCAGCAAGCTGAGGTCTATGAACACTATACTCGTGCCTAATAGGAGCTTCTCGGTTTACGTAGGGTATGACAATATTGAGTCAAAGCTCAGTCTGCCTATATTTGGTAATCGCTACCTTCTCAGGTGGGAGGAGAGGTGCGGTGAGGCCAACTACTACAGGTTGCTCGATGAGGCAGGTATTAGGAGGCCAAAGACCTTCAGCAGTCCAGACGATATTGATAGGGCTGTAATAGTTAAGCTGCCTGAAGCTAAGCGGAGAATTGAGAGAGGATTCTTCATAGCTGCTGACCGGGATGAGTTTTGGAGGAAGTTCAGGAAGTTAGTTAGTGATGGTGTGGTACGTGAAGAGGACTTAGCTCAAGCCTCAATTGAGGAGCTGGTTATTGGTGCCCACTTCAACGTAAATTACTTCTATAGCATAGCTAGGCGTGATGTTGAATTACTGAGTATTGATAGGAGATTGCAGACAAACCTTGACGGCTTCCTGAGGCTTCCAGCAGAGGTGCAGCTGGAGCTTAAGAATGTCAATATAAGGTACATAGAGATAGGTCATGAGGCAGCTACAATACGAGAGAGCTTGCTCAACAAGTTATTTGACGTAGGTGACAGGTTTGTTGAAGCAGCTAGGAAGCTCTCGCCACCAGGTATAATAGGCCCGTTCACACTTCAGCTACTCGTGACGCCAGACCTTGAAGTAGTTGTATATGATGTAGCAACGAGAATAGGTGGAGGAACAAACATATATATGGGGATCGGCAGCCAGTACAGCAAGCTCTACTTCGGTAAACCAATTAGCTTAGGCAGAAGAATAGCTATGGAAATTAAGTGGTGCTTAGAGCAAGACTGCATACATAGAGTAATAACTTAACTCTTAGTTACTCTAGCTTAGGTACATGAATTCTCAAATTCTTTATTTTCCTATAGTGTCTCTCATCTAGTGTTATTAATTCAGAATTAAGCTGGAGTGCCATCGAAGATATCAGTATATCTGAAAAAGGTATAGGAGTGCCTTCCTTATGAAGACCTACATCTATGTCTAAGACCTTCTCAATTATTTCTTGGTTTATCCATAAAATTGTTCCGAGTTTTTCAAGTACTTCTTTTCTTTTAGTTATTGGCTTTCCCAGATATTTATGACCATATAGGTATTCGTATAAAACTACCCATGGAATGAATATTTCATTACACCTACTTAACAGGTAGTCTAGCAGGTTTAACTTTCCTTTATCAAAGACCTCAATTATTATTGAAGTGTCAATAATGCATCTTATGTTTACCACCACCTCCTACTTCTTAACTCACTTATGATCTTCTCTAACTTACTTACTTCCCCACTACTTAACCTTAATTCATTAATTGCGGCCCTAAGGTAGAGAATTCTAGATTTTTCATACTCCTCTATAAGCTTTAATATTAGGTCACTGAAGCTCTCTGACTTAATTCTACGCTTTAATTCCTTGAGCCTCCTATAAGCCTTATCCGACAAAGCTACAGTCTTAACCAAGTAAGGTTACTGCATGCTGTAATGGTTCTATAGAATATAAATATTGTATATTCACTATATGATATATTAACATATTCTATAAGTAGCTTTTAAATCTGGAGTATCCATAACTATCTATTTGATTTTCGTGAATTAAGACCTCAAAATTTATGTAGATTCATAATTACGTAAGTCTACTACTTACTTAGTAAGCAGTAAAACAAGGCAAAATTCTCTTTTAAGACATCATATTAAATTAAGAATCAAGAGTCATTCAAATCCCGGAAATCTTCGGGAAAAAGATCACCAAATATAAATTTTACTACTTCTTTCTATTCATAGATATACTGAAGAACTTACTTATATTTTTTAAACTTAATTCCCGAAAATTCACGGGAATTTTGTATAAGCTCCATGACCATAGTTAAGATCATGGGCTGCTTCAAGTAATACGAGAAATATAAAGCATAAATCTTTAAATATATACATCAAGTATAAAACTATGAGAATCTTTCATAGAGCAATGAAAATCCACATCTCAGAATCTATGTAATAGAATTGAAAGTTCTTCTTCCACAGCGACTCTACATCACCTTTAAATTCAAGAATCTATGTAATAGAATTAAAAAGCAGTAGTTTACTCATTAAAACATAAGACTCTTTTCGAATCTAAATAATAGAATTGAAGGTTTGAGCTAGCATGGCTGTTATTCTATTAATATTTTTGGGTTTTTAATGATATTAGGGGCTGAGTTAGTGGGGGATGAGGAGC
>CAYZJX010000070.1:0-6998 GCA_964479035.1 uncultured Desulfurococcaceae archaeon | reverse complement strand
TAGGCGACTTACTTGTACTGCTTGGCTCGATCATGTGGGCTGCTCAAGTAATCCTCGTAAGTAGGTACTGCCGAGGAGACCCAATAATATTCACATTATTCGAAATGTTGCCAGCCACCTTCTTTATCATACCTGACTTAATAGTTGGTTCACCAGGACCTTTTAGGGCGGACTTAATGGCACTCATAACTTACCTAGCACTAGTGTGCAGCAACGGAGCCTTTACATTGCAGGTTCTCGGGCAGAGATATGTTAGTGCTGCAGTAGCAGCAGTTATTTTCTTACTAGAGCCTGTATTCGCTGCTATCTTAGCATACCTCTTAATTTCAGAATTAATGACAGCTAGCCAAGTAATTGGTGCGCTATTAATTATGACTGCAATGCTTATAGCTAGTACTAAGTCATAGCCTAAGTCTACTTAAATTTATTGCACCATGAAAAATCATAGATATGGCTGTAATAGCTGAGAAGTGATGAAAACTCCCGGGACTGAAGCAATGACGAGAACTTCTCAATACTAAATTTATCACCCTCCACTACATAAATAACTATGAATGCGCTTCCTTCCGGACCCCTAGCTGAATTAAGTGATGAATAGCTCCCACCACTTTCAATATATGATAGGTAGCAGGGTAGCGTGAAGTCCCTGATAATACCTCATGAATCAGCTATGAGGCCATTCATCAGAATTCAGTAACCTACCCTCTCATCATAATTCTCAGGGGGTGCCCAAAATAGTAATCATTGTTCTCAGGAAATTAAGGTTAATAATCTATTCATAACTGTACTTATTTACCTAGTTCTATCCTTACGTAATCAACTATCTTCGGTAGCACTTCTCCGGCCTTACCTAAAATTGTGATATCAGCTATTGGTGATACTGCAGATGGTTCGAGATTTACCTCAATTACCTTGCCACCACTCTCCTTAACTATTTGAGGTAGCATTCCTGCAGGCATGACTACTGCACTAGTACCCGCAACTAGCATTACATCAGCCTTCATGCAGAGCTCGTATGCCTTGAAAAGTGCCTCAGGAGGTAGTGGCTCACCAAAGAAGACTACGTCAGGTCTTAAGAGCGAGCCGCACTTCGGGCACTTAGGTGGTATCTCCTCAATAGGCTTACTGATCCTGGCACTATAGCTACAGTTTGTACACCTCAACCACTTAATATTTCCATGAAGCTCGATAACGCAATTACTACCAGCCTGCTGATGTAGGTCATCAACATTCTGAGTTATGACACACTTAAGAATGCCGAGCCTCTCCAGCTCAGCTAATGCTACATGGGCTGGGTTAGGTCTGGCATTAAAAACAATCTTCATTAATTCTACGTGAAGCCTCCAAACAAGCTCAGGATTTCTCTTGAGTGCCTCAGCTGTAGCAACCTCCTCAGGATCGTACTTCTCCCAGAGCCCTCCCTTACCCCGGAACGTAGGTATTCCGCTCTCAGCAGATACTCCTGCACCAGTGAGTGCTACAGCGTACTGTGCGCTGATTAAGTACCTTGCAGCAAGTCTTATAGAGCCTTCAACATACTCATTACCGGACAAAAAGCCTCCCTAATTACTTACTTTACAGGTCTAAAAGCCCTAATTTAATTCACGGTACTTAACCAATAGCCGTCATGTGCTGACGAGAATAAATCCTCCATTACCAGCCCTCAACAAACTTCAGTACTTCATCACTTACTTTGCCTTCCTCAACATCACTGATTGCCTGCTCCAGAATATCTAGTCCCTTTTTAAGTACTTCTTCCTCAATCGTCAGTGGTGGCTGAATCCTGAGCACGTTCCCGCTCAGAAATAATACTATAAGACCTAGCTCGTAAGCTCTCCAAACAACTTTCTTTGTCTCATCGGTAGCTCTCTCCTTGGTATCTCTGTTCTTAACTAGTTCAACACCAATCATTAACCCCTTACCCCTTACATCACCTACTAGTTCATGTTCACGCATAATCTCGCGAAGCCTCATGAGTGCTTTCTCGCCTAAGACCCTAGCCCTCTCGAGCAGCCCCTTCTCTTCAATCTCCTCAATAACAGCTAGTGCCGCCCTACATGCTATAGGATTTCCTGAGAGCGTGAACCCGTAAGCTAAGGGAGGTAGGGACTCCATGACCTCCGCTCTCCCAATAGTTGCTGATATAGGTAGCCCGCCACCGAGAGCCTTACCCAAGGCTATTAAGTCCGGCTTGACATTGTAGTGCTCTATAGCAAACCACTTGCCGGTTCTTCCCATACCTGTCTGCACTTCATCATCAATAAGCAACATTCCGTACCTGTCTAAAAGCCTCTTAACCTCACTAAAGTAGTTATCTGGAGGAACTATAATGCCTCCATCACCCTGTATGGGTTCTGCAATAAGTGCTGCCGTATCATCCCCCACCTCCTCAAGCACTTCCTTAATTTTCTCAACATAGTATGACTTACACCTGACTGGGTCATTCGGGTACGGTGACCTATAGCAGTTCGGGTAAGGAACGAAGACCACATCACCCCATACACCAATCTTCTCCCTCACCTCAGTAGAGAGCCCAATACCCGAAACTGCTGTTGACCCTACGGTAGCACCGTGAAAGCTCCCTTCATAAGCTATGAAGCATTTCCTCCTGCTATATGCCTTAGCTAGAACTAGTGCTGCCTCACACGCGTCACTACCACTGAGTCCTAACATCACCTTAGGATTATCTACAGGAGTTAATTCAATCAATTTCTCAGCAAGCTTTAGCGCCTCAACATTAAATCCATATATGAACATAAAGTGATTTAGCCTCCTAACCTGACCCTCCACAGCCCTAACAACTCTCTCATTACAGTATCCAATATTCATTACTGCAGCACTTGATGAGAAGTCAATGTACTCCCTACCACTAACATCCCTCAGGACCGCGTTCTTCCCTTCAACAGCGACGACTGGGACATAATTAACTCTGTTAACTCTTGAGAATACCTTCTCGTACCTCCTAATAATTTCGTGAGCATTAAACATGTTGATCAATCCACCACATATACTTAATATCTAAGTAAAATAGTACTTGCCCCACCTGGTGAAGGCTTACGTAGGGAATTCATTTAACTTAGCATCACATACTATGACTTAGAGGTGCCTCAAAATGCATGCCCATATAAGAGGTGTTATTGTTCCTCTCATTACACCTTTTAAGAAAGACTTAAGTATTGACTTTGAAGGCCTTAAGTGGCTACTTAATAAATTAGCAGAAGCAGGAGTTAACGGGGTTTTCCCATCAAGTAGTACGGGAGAATTTGTTCACTTATCCATGGAGGAGATTAAGAAGCTGAACAGCTTTACAGCAGAGTGCATGAGCGGTAAGGCAGGGGTATTCGCTGGAGCCACAGCTAATAGCACTACCCATGTCCTAGAAATTACTGCATCAGCTCATGATGCTGGTGCTGATGCAGTAGTAATTGCACCACCATACTACTTCAGGCCAGACAGTGATGTTCTCTGGAGACACTACTCACTAATTGCTGAAAAATCCAAGTTACCTATTATACTCTATAATAACCCCGCAATCACAGGCATAGTAATTCCTGTTGGAGTAGTTGCTAAGTTAGCTAAGGAATACAGTAACATCGTCGGAATTAAAGTGACATACGACAGCATAAGCTACTTAATGAAGGTCATAGACGAGGTCAAGAGTATTAGAAAGGACTTCGCAGTGCTGACGGGGAGTGCATATCTACTTTTACCAACACTAGCTGCTGGCGGTGATGGAGCTGTTGCAGCACTAGCTAATGCTTACCCGAGAACGCTCATGAAACTGCTGAAGAGTTGGGTAAATAGAGACTTAAGTAGTGCTACAGAAGCTTACAAGAAAGTACTTGAGCTCTCACGCCTCTACACAATGCACAGCAGCATCGCAGGTGTTATTAAGGCATTACTTAACTTAGCTGGAACACCAATAGGTCCGCACGTAAGGCCTCCACATACTGCACCTGGCCCTGAAGTAGTTGCAGAGTTCCTTAAGAAGCATCCAATAGAGCTATAGTCCTAGATCATAGTTTTTACTTTATCCTATACTTTCTTAACTTATGCTTAACCTCCTTGCCAGTATCAATTATATGAATTACTTCATAGCCGTGTCCAGCTAGTGCATTAGCAATAAATCTCCTGTGACACCTAAACCAGAACTTCTCCATACACATTATGGCTACGTAGCCTCTCTTGACCAATTCAATTATCCTCGTGAGCTTATTAAATCCCTGAGAGAATTCCTCTGTATTCATGTACTTTAGGTACCCTCCCTCACGGTAGCCGCCAAGCTCCTTGCCGAGCCAGACATAACCTATGGCATGCTTGGGTAGTTCAGTTTGAAGAACCTCTCTCCTGAAGTGCGGAAACTTCCTTGACGTCGGAAATCTGCGGACATCTATGACTACAGCTACTTCATAGTACTTAAGAACATTCAGGAATTCCTTTAAAGACCTATTGCTGTGTCCTACAGTATATACCTTCCTTGCCGTAGCATTCCCCAAAAGACATTACCGCAGCAGACCCTAACTAATCTTAATCACTTTCCTAATTTCTATCTTATCCCACATATACTCTCCCACAAAGGCTGGGTAGTACCTTGCAGGTGGCTGGGGTTTGCCTTGAGGCTCTATAATGTATATGCATACTGAAGGTGTGGGGTCTGCTAGATAGTAGATCTCCCCCTCAATAGTTAATGAAGCAGCAGACGGGTAACCCTGCTTAATGAAGTATAAGTGATACTCTTGTGGTAATTTAGGCTGGGTTGGGAGCTTAACAGCAAGCATTGCGTGGGACTGATTAATTATGTTGTATTGACTGCTCCAGACCTTAACGAAAACTATTGCAGTACTTACGTTAGCTGCTTTGAGTATTGATGCGTAAAGGAGGACGTAGTCCATACAGACACCACTATTTTCTATTAAGGTAGTTAAGGGTGGCTGAACACCCCCGTACTCTAAGTAGGCCTTACTGAAGTTGTAGTTCATTTGATGAAGCGCCTCCAGAGCGTAAGCAGTAAATAGTTCTGGGTCGCCTCCAGCAAGCATCCACAACTCCATAGCGAGATTGTAAATTGGTGGCTGCGAGGCTCCATCCTCAATAAGTTTTTTAAGTACCTGAGCTTCCTGCCCTACGTAAACAGCTACTCTACGCCCCAGGTACTTCTCAATGTACGTTTGCGGAATCTCAACAGCAACTCTAGCCCAGGTATCATTGATTATTAAGTGTATATCGAAGGACCTGGTTATTGAGAGCGGCTTTACTGTAGTTGTAGTAGTTACAGTTTCTGTAGCTGTCGTAACTGATGTAACCGTCCGCGTATGAGTTACAGTGCTGGTTACTGTCCTAGTCTCATACTTTGTGGCTGTCAGCGTCTTAGTTACTTCTTTAACCTCAGTTTCAGTAACGGTTTTTGTTTTCGTTGTTGTCTCAATTTGTTTGGTAGTTACTGTAAAGTACTTAGTTGATGTTGTGGTTTTTGTTACACTTGAAGTAGTAGTCACTACCTTAGTCTTCGTAGTAGTAAGTGTAACATAGTTAGGCATTAAATTAGACCCCGCAAGGGTACCTGCTAAAATTCCTACTATGAGTAGAGCTACTGCTAAGGAGGTGTACTTAAAGCTCATGATTGTACCGATAATGTCTTTGAGTAGAAATATTAAAGCATGTACCTACTTAATTTAAAGAGTATCCGACTACTTAATTACTATGTAGCAGCATTATTGGTTGGGTGCTGGGATTGACTTCTTCAAGCAGAAGTGAGGTAGTTATTAGAAAGTGTCCGCATGATGCGCGCAGGATTTCACTAATATCTACACTGCGTGCTAAGAGGCCTGCACTGTACAAGGGTGGGGAGTGTCCCTTTTGTCCCGGTAGGGAGTTCATGACTCCTAAAGCTAATTTAGCACTTATTAGGTCTGGTGAGAGCCTGAAGTTCGTGAGTGAATTAGGTGGTGAGGTTAGCAGTAATTGGTTAGTTAGGATATTTCCTAATAAGTACCCGGCCTTAATTAACAGACCTGAAGCTAAGCCTGGTAAGCGTGGTGCGTTCTCTACTTACGGGTATCATGAAGTACTCGTTGAGTGCAGAGAGCACGATGAAGGTATTTACTTATCTGACCCAATTAATGTGTACTACGCGCTACTGGCACTGAAAGAAAGGTTCAGGCAATTAATGACGGATGAATTCATTGAGTACTTCATAGCCATTAAGAATGGTGGTGTTAGCAGTGGGGCGAGCGTTCCGCACCCACACATGCAGTTATTTGCCCTAACATTTACACCGCCCGAGGTCATGAGTGAATTAAGTACTTTTGAGGAAGCTAGTGAATGCCCATTGTGCAGCCTTAAGGACGTGCAGAATTTGGTTATATATGATAGCAATTATTTCGTGCTTGCCGCTGCTCCAGCACCTAGGGCTCCATTTGAAATGTTTATAATACCTAAGAGGCACGAGCCAAGTTTCACTTACATAAGTAATGAAGAATTAAAGGACTTAGCTGAGGTCTTAAGACTTGCTCTACTAGCCGTCAGGAACTACCTAAAAACAGACTATAATTTATGGTTACATACAGCACCTAAGAATGTGAGTAAGTATCACTGGCACATAGAACTCTTACCCGCTACTACTAGGTGGGGAGGCTTCGAAAAAGGTACGGGTGTTTACTTAACTACTACTGTGCCTGAGGATGCAGCTAGCGAGTTACGAGGCTTCATTAGTGAACTAGTATCCTCAGATACCCTTCGAGCTCAGCAGTAAATCTGTCAGGCATGAAGAGTAGTGACCTAATGTAGGACCTCCTCCTCATTTTGTAGTAGCTGCTTTTACTTTTCTTCAGTAAGTCTATGACATACTTAATGCATTCTTCATCACTCTCATATGTGTAGCCGCTTATGCCATGCTTAATTACTTCAGCAAAACCAGACTGCCTAGGTACTACAGGTACAGCACCCTGACTCATGGCTTCTAGGGGTGCCATACCGAAGTGCTCTCCCACACGCATGTG
>CAYZJX010000069.1:0-7019 GCA_964479035.1 uncultured Desulfurococcaceae archaeon | reverse complement strand
AGGTACTTAGCACCTATAGCTACATTATTAAAAATACAGAACCCGAGTGTTGGGGCACCTAGCGCGGCTCCACTTACACCTGCGTGGTGGCCAGGAGGCCTGGTGAGCGCGAAGACTCGTAGGGAGCTTCCTGTCAGGGTAGCTTCTATAGCCTTAACGACGCCTCCAGCAGCGTATTTTGCTGCAGTAAATGTCCACTTATTAACGTATGTGTCACTGTCTATGTACTTAAAGCCTTCAGAACTCTTACTTCTAATTAATTCAACATAATCACGACTATGCACACTGCATACTAAATCCAATGGTGCTTCTTCAGGTTTTACTATATTTACCTTCTTCAGTAGACCTGAGTTTTCTAAGCTATACATAATTTTCATTAGTCTGGACGGGGACTCGGGGTGCATGCCTGCTATGTCGCTATGCCTTAGGTATATTTCATCGTAAACTATGCTGACGCTGGTCCCCCCTGACGCCAATTCACGCTACCATGAAAATTCTCTTATTGGTAGTTAATTTTTCTTTGCTTCAATAATGACTAGTACCGATGCAGTGCTTTATGTTTAGGGAGTGCAGCGCCGACGAGCAGGCCAGCAGCTAGGCCGCCGAAGTGAGCGAAAATATTTACAGCGCCAGCAAGACCTACGCTACTGATTACGAATATAATTATCGCCCACCCTAAGCTGCTTAAGAATTGGTGTGTTCTCCTATATTCAGTAACTGCAAGCAGGCCTAGTAGTGAGAATATGGCTCCTGACGCACCAAGTGAGTATGTGGCAGGGGGTATTAGCGCTAATGAAAGTAAGTTTCCTGCTAGGCCGCCAGTAAAATATGTAATAAGCACCATCCTGCCTCCTAAGTAGTTTTCACAAGCAGTACCTATGTAGAGTAGTGCAACCATGTTGAATCCTAAGTGAATTATATTTGCGTGCATGAAGAGCGACGTAATTAACTCCCAGAACGCACCCTGTGAAACCTCAGCACCTGAAAGCATGAGGGGTAAGTAAGTGTTCACGAAGTCGAGCAGGCCAGTCCTGTCAGGGAAGAGTATAAAGAGTATTGTCGACCCTGGGTCACCTACACTTAATGCGTAAATTACTGATGCAGGAATAAAAATTCCAACATAAATTAAGGTATTAACCAGTATGAGAGCACGGACAGGGGATGAAGTACCACATAATTTCTTTAGGAAGCAGCTCAATACGCACCACTCTTAGTTAGTGATTAGTATAGAGAACTAAAAACAATTCCTAGATACCTAGGTCTTAGTTCTTAAGTGAACTACATCGCCAGAGTAAATTACCTCTCTCCTCCCCCTACCAACATCAACCATTAACGCACCATCAGCAGCTACATCAGCAGCATAGCCTTCTATAATACCCTCAGGTGTTACAACTCTAACATACTTCCCTAGAGTGCTAGAGTACTTCTTCCATAACCCGACCACTTTAGCGCTTTCACCACCTATTAGCAGTTCATAACCTAAGTCAAAGTTCTTTAGTACTGCCCTAAGGAGCGGAATCCTAGGCACTGGGTGACCGATCAACTCCTTAAGAGCTACTGCAGTAGCCTTTAAGTATTCAGGCAAGTCGTTATTTACGTTAATACCTATACCAACTAGGACGTAATGTACTCTATCAGCCTCAGCCCTCCCCTCAGCTAATATTCCACAAAGCTTCCTATCATCAACAATTACGTCGTTTGGCCACTTTAGCTCAGCCCTGATGCCGTAGAGGTCAGCTACCGCTTTAGCAACAGCTACGCCAGCACACAGGCTAAGTAGCTGAAGGTTTACTAATGCAGGCGGCCTCAGTAGCACAGTTAGCCAAAGGCCTCCCTCACCAGCAAGCCACTTCCTCCCTAATCTCCCCCGCCCGAAGGTCATTGACTCAGCAATAACTACTGTGCCTTCAGAAGCTCCTTCTCTTGCTAGGGCTTCAGCTACGTCTTGCGTTGAGGTACATGACTTAATGTAGTGTACGCTGAACCTTACTCTAGTACTTAAGTCCTTAAGGTACGCACCTGCCTCAGCTAGGTCATCCGTAAGTATGAGCCTATAGCCTCTCCTAGGGTGCGACTCAATCACATACCCTATTCTCCTTAAGTATTCGATAGCCCTGTGGAGCGAAGGCTTAGAAGTACCTAGCCTGGCAGCCAGCTCACTACCACTAACGTAATCATTCACCTTCAGCAACTCCTTCAGTACCTTAGCAGCTATCTCCAAGACCTTAACCCCTTAATAATTACTGAGTACCGGGTATATAGTGCCTCAGAAACTTCTAAAGCATTAACAATGCTCAAGTACGTTACAGCCCTAGCTAATGCCTTAGTAAGTAATAACTTACCCCTAATACCGCTACAAGCACAACTTAAGTTTACGCTATAGACTTCATTTAATTTAACTAGTGTAGTAGCTGTTACCTCCAGTAACTTAATAGTTAATGCAATACTTAGTGCGGTTTTTGGGAAGAACCTACCCACATATGAAATAAATTCACTAATACTCAACATAGACATTAACGTTAGAGCTAGTAGCGCTATAGAGGCAATACGGCATGAATTAATGAATATAGCGTGAGGGTCCACAGCACCCAATACTAGCTGAATAATTAGTGCAGATACAGAATAAAGTAGAATAAAAGGTAATAACAGTACGTAGGCACTTAGCACCTCCCTCACACCTCTAATAACTGCTGCAGACGCAGTTAGTGTTACCAAGGCAGTCAAAAGGTAGACTGGTTGAGCCTGCAGTAGTGCTACAGAACCTAAGCATGCAGTAGCAATAAGTACGATAGGGTTCAAGCAAATACGTGAGGTACCTGGTGTAATAACCCTAGATACTTCTTTAAGCCACCAGAGCAGAACCATTATGAACTACCTCTAGAACTCCGTTATTGAGGATGTAGGTCCTACTGAAGTACTTAATTAAGTCAGTGTCATGTGTTGCTGTAATTACTGCAGAACCACCTAC
This sequence comes from uncultured Desulfurococcaceae archaeon, assembly GCA_964479035.1. GTDB lineage: Archaea > Thermoproteota > Thermoprotei_A > Sulfolobales > NBVN01 > B83-G16. The sequence goes on along the minus strand of CAYZJX010000069.1, from coordinate 4,051 downwards.
GCAGAACTTGTGTATTAGCTCAATCAGTAGCTTCTTGGATTCCTCATCTAGGCCGAGTGTGGGCTCATCAAGCAGTAAGACCTTAGCTCTTGATACATAGGCTAAAGCCAGTGATAACCTCCTAGCTTCACCAACACTCAGGGAGTACGGACTTAAGTAGCTAACATCACTTAAACGAAATAATTCAAGCACAGAATCAATATCCCCTCTAAACCCCCATACCTTAGCATAGAATAAGATTTCATCTCTTACAGTATCTCGAGAGAACCAGTAAATTGGTGTCTGAGGCACCATAAATACCGGCTTAGCAATGCTGACAGACCCACTAGCAGGCTTGAGGACTCCAGCTAGCAACTTAATTAGTGTCGTCTTGCCAGCGCCATTTCTCCCAATAATAGCTATTGACTCACTACTCCTCACCTCAAGGTTAACTCCTTCAAATATATAGGAGCTGTCACCATAAGTAAAGCAGGCTTCATTAACACTGACTAAGACTTCATTACTCCTGCGGAGTCCTCTAAACCGCTTTAGCGTAGGTACGCAGTTATGCCTACTACCTCTAAGCTCTAGGACGCAGTCTACGAAATCTCTAATTAGCTCGAGTCTATGGTCAACAATAATGGCTGACGCACCACTTGATGCACAGTACTTCTTCAGTAGTTCAAGTATGTTTCTCAGGCTCCAAGGATCTACATGCGATGTAGGTTCATCAAGCAGTAGCACCTTAGTACCTGAGCCTACCGCGGATGCTAGGAGTAATTTATAGAGCTGACCATCAGAGAGTTCATAAGTCTTCCTTGATGACATGTCGATTAAGTCGCTTACAATGCTGTTGATTCGCGCCGAGTCTAAAGTACCGGTAAGTAGCAGCTCTTCACCAACAGTAGAGCCGATAAAGTATGTTGACGGGTCTTGAGGTATGTAAGCTACTAGCCCCTTCTTCGTAGCATCAAGTGGGCTCAGTCCACATACATTAACATAGCCTGACACCCTGAATGAGTGGTATAAGTAAGGAATGATACCTGCGATAATCTTAAGAAGCGTTGACTTACCACTGCCTGTAGGCCCGGTGACTGCTGCAACTTCACCTGAATTTATACTTAGGTTTATGTTGCTTAGTATGTCCTTACCATCTATCTTAACGGTAAGGTCCTTAATTTTTATAGTCTTAGTCAACGCTCACCCCCCTAGCCTTAAGTACCTTGGCAATTCCCTTAGCTACAGCGACTGCTAGTAAGTGATCCATGAGTAGATCTTGAGGAATAAATATCAGTACGGATGTAGTCAGTAGTATGAGGAGCTTAGATGTACTATTAATTCCGAGGCACTCACCTACACTCATGGACCAGGAATAAAGCTTTGTATTAGGAACTGCGTAATGTGAGAACACAAGGAAGCCAAGTACATAGATGGGCAAAGCTGAAATTAAGGAGAATAGCAGCAGGACAGCCACGTCATGGCCCTTAATTTCACTTAAGTTAATTTTCTTACGCCTTAGGTACGCTCTACTCAAGATAGACATAAGTGGTGCAGCTAGAGTGAAGCCAGCTAGGTAACCTCCAGTAAATCCTATAAGTACGGCTAAGCCTCCTGTAAAGCCTGAGGCTAGAGGCAGTCCTAAAGCAATTAGTAGCAAGTAGAGCACCATAGATGCTGCAGCGTACTTAGGCGGGAGGAGGAGCCCAGCAAGTACAACAGCAGTATTCTGCATAGTGTATGGTATGGGCCCAACATTAAACTTAACCTGAGCTAGCACAGCAGTTAGGGCAGCTACTGAGGATGTGAGTACTAATTTGATTATGTCCTCTCTCATTCTTAGTCCGAGACAGTTTCAGGTAATTCCTTTTAAGAATTGAGTCAATTGATTTGAGCTAGTGAAACTGTTTCAAGGGAAATACCTTAAGGCTCTAACACATTAAGTAATACTTAGGGTTGATGCCGCAGTGGTTGCTGGAGAGGCAGGTGAACTAATCATAGATCTTTACAGTGCTGTTGAAGAATTCATCAGGAAGTACGATCCCGAGAGAAAATTCAGATTCGCCTCAGATATTAAGGTGAGGTTTAATGAATTACTGAGTAGGTTTAAGGAAGCATTCATAGATTATGTGCTAACGCCTGAGCAGCTGAGTGAAGCTTATGAGTGGGTTAAGGTGTTGCGTAAAGCGGTTAGTGACTGTACTAATTACCTGGGTGTTAAGGGAGTAACCTTCAGTAAGGAACTTAGGTCGTTTCTTGAAGATCCCAGAGCCCACTTAAGAAAGAAAATATTCATTTACACTCATGACTTGGTGAGAGGTAGGCTTAGCTTAGCAGACTACATGAGGACGGCTTCCGCAGCCATAAGAACTTCATACAGGACTAACTTGAGGTCCACCTACCAGTCATGGGTTCTTCTAGAGCTCCTGTCACTAATAGGTAGGTTAGGTGGCAGGCTCATATATCCTGAGCACCGGTACTTACCATTGGATAGGTCAGGAAAGCAAAGAACAGGTACCATACCACCTAACGCTGTAGTTGAAGCTAAGGGTAGAGGGTGTCTCAGCTTCTTTGTGGAAGCGCCCAGACCAATAGGCTGGGAAGATACGTCAGACTTAAGCAGGGCGTGGAGGCTTTACACAGCGCTAAGACCTGACTTCATGGTGTACGGAGGAATGGTGCTGAATATTCTAGAGCCTGAGTCCGACCCACCAGTACTTAGACCTAATGTAATTATTGAGTGTAAGGAACTTGAGGACTGGTACTTGAGGAGCAGGGATATTAGAGGGCCCTTAGCTAGGCCGCTGACAGCTGAGGAATGGAGGGCTAAGTGGATTGAGGGACTGTGGGTAGGGCTGGCAGATGCTTTAGGAGTTAAGAAGGCTGAGGTTAGTGAGGTAATTAAGGAGAGGAAAGGCCTTAGGCTTAAGGAATATCAGCTGGTGATACTATATAAGAACTTCTACAAACCGGATAGAATGTACTTGGTTTCACGAACTAGAGTACCCGATGACGTCAGGAAGTACCTTGAGGGAGAGGGTATCTGGGTAGTTGATGGTGTGGGATTTAATGTGGAGGGACTCAGTGATTTGGCTGAGGAACTCCTCAAGTTTGCTAAGCAGCCTGATAAGACCGTTGTTGAATTAAGTAAGGAGTCAGCAGAACTACTTAGTAAAGTCATGGAACTAACAGGTGAAGGGGCTGACAAAGTCATTGGTGAAGCTCTTAAGTTATTGCTGAGTAAATTAAGGAGTAAGAGGTGCAGGAGGGCTTAAGTGCTGGGTAAGGATTTTTATTGCTGTTTTACTTCTAGGATTTTGCGGACGAGGATGGAGATAGAGAGTGTTACCAGAAAGTACTACAGCAGGTTGTTCCTGCTGCCGAAAGCTCCCGTACTTATGCTTCTTTATATTGTTCTCTTAGCTATTGTAGCCTTAATTAATTCAGTGCCGCCTCTAAGTTTTAGCAGATTCCTAGTTAGCTTTACTCAGTACTTAATACTTGGTGTTGCCTTAGCTTTAATGTACTCTCCATTAGCTGTAGCTAAGACACTAACGCTGAAGAGGACCTTAGGAATAGCTGCAGCAATGTTTCTAGTAGCTCTCCCAGCGGAAGTCATTTTCTACAGACTGTTATCGTTTAAGGGTGTAGGGCTGCTAGCTAGCTCAGGGTTTACCTTCATAATTTTAATGGCTTTCTGTCACCCGCTAATAGCGCTAACTTCTTCTGTAGCACTACCTCTACTAGCCTTCAAGACAGTTAATGATTTGTTAGGTGAGTTTGTTTCCATCCACAACATGGTTTATGCGCTAATGACCACAGCTATGTCTGTAGGGCTGGGGGCGCTCTTCCTAATACTAATAGAGGTTAAGGGGAGGAACTTGGGGTATTCGCCAATTACTGTTGCTAGAGCATTTATCAAGACGTGGTTTACCGGTGATCCAGTTAAGCTTGAGGAGGCGTTCAGCAAGTACGGTAAGATAGAGGACTTGAGGACTAAGATACTAATACTTAATAGGGTTGGTGGGGAGCCCATAGTACTCATCTTCCCGACCCTGCACTTCGGGCCCTTCAG
>CAYZJX010000068.1:0-7197 GCA_964479035.1 uncultured Desulfurococcaceae archaeon | reverse complement strand
CCTAGTGAGTACTATAGAAGAATTGACGTGCCCTAACTGCAACACAAAGCTTCAATTAATCGGACCTATGTGGGTGAGCTCGCTAGCCAGCAAAGACTTTGTGCTGAACCTACTCAGTAATATAGAAAGTAGTAATTATGATTACTTACAAACACTTAAGAACATAAGGAAATTACTTCAGATAATACTAAATGAAATAAACATACCGCTAGTATATAATATCGTTAAGCTTTCGCAGAAACTTAAGATCAATATACCTAGACGAGAAAGTATCATAAATTGTCTTAGAGAGTTGGGATATGAGGCTGTAGTAACACATCTACAAGGCAATTTTATAAGAACTAATGCAGACATAAAGAGCATTACCTACTGTCTCCGTTCCCTAACCTCCTCACAAAGTTAGAGAGCAGTATACACTTAAATGGATTAAAGTATCCCCCAGACCCACATCTATACAGCTCCTTACAGAAGAAGCAAGGTATTTCAATAACAGGATTCAGCCCAATCAAAATTTTGACTTCCTTAATTTTCTTTGGACAGTATATTAGCTTGTATGTCCTACGGCCTTTGTAAACCATTGGCTCCCGTCGTATCAAACCCTTTCTCACTAAGCTAAGCACTGCTTTAGTTCCTTCTCTATTATCTATACCTAGCATACTCCATAAGGTGCTCTGTACGATACCGCCCTCGCTAGCTGTCTTCTCCTTAACTATCTCTAAGATCCTTGCTTCGAGCGACTGCTCATTAAACGTAGCTTCTTCACCGTGATTTATAATATAGTATCAGAGGTAATATATATAACATGCAGCATAGTGCCTTCATTCTCGATATTATAGATCTACATAAAATGTAGTTCTACTTCCTCTTTTTAAGATGATCTAACAGCATAGAAGCTAGCAATTGCGGCAATGCGTTTCTATTAGCGTAGTTTATCTCGTAAATCCTTATGCCACTGAATGTTCTTGCTAAATTACTGATGACGCGATGATGTACAACAGCTATTAAGGGCTTATTCGACTGTAGAGCCTCATATATCGTGAACTTAAGTTGAGGTACCTTAAGTTCCATAGGCCCTACCTCATCAATACCTATTACGTCGGCATTCTGCAATGCTCTATTAATGGCATGTACACCTACCTCAATAGCATCATTAACATTAACACAGTACTTGCCTATCCTTGGTGCTACCTCCGTCTCTTTGCATATGTGCGCTAAAATTCCTTTACGGTTAGTCATTAAGTCTATTATTTGAAATCCTAATCTCCCTCCTCTACCCCTAATTTCAGGACAGATTATCCCACCAATAATATAACCTTGACTCCTTAAGCGATCTACTACTCTCATAAAGACCGTAGTCTTGCCTATCCCAGGTCTACCAGTAATAAATATCCTTAACGACATAATCACCATAACAAGTCTTAGTTAGGCCAATAAATTAGTAACTATGAAGAGATGCATGAAACCTGCAGGTGAGGCCCGGGAAAATATACTAACATTCTATGAGAAAGCCTAAAGAAGATTAAATTATATAGTTACTTAATTTTTATAATATTAACCTTATTCATATCTACATATGAAGATAATTCATTTTTAATTACCTCCTCATTCGAATTACTTAGCATAATGCCTGCAGTACTTCTTCTAAGTATGCTAGATATTTTTATCGATTCCACAGTTTTTCGTACTACATCTCTAAGAGTATACCTCCGCTTATTTAATACCGCATCTACGTAGACAGCTACCTCATCCTCAGTACTAATAATAAAGTCTGGCGCTGACTTCTTAATTTCATATACATCACCATCAAAATACTTCTTAATCTTAACTAGCAACTCCCTACTGCATGTTTCACCCATTTCCCTATGTTTCTTGTGAAACTCCCCCCGCATTACTTTTAGGTTAACTGTCTGTATTACCTCATCCCCAAATACTTCGAGTAATCTCTCTGCTGTCTCTATAGTTATTATACCTCCTTCACGCTCATAACTATATATTGTTCTTCTCGAAATCCCGGTTTTATACGCTACATCACCTATGGATAAGCTAAGCTTAGACCTTAACTTTTTAAGGACTTCTTTATTTAAAGAAATGTAAAGATCGCCCTTCTTATATAAAGTAATTAGCTCTTTAGGTCTTAAGTAAAGATTCTCGAATGTTCTATCATTTATAACGTAAACACCTTCTTTCTCATAAACAATATTATCATAAAGTTCAGGATCATTAGTAACTATCATTGGTACCGCATCTAGTGCCTTTGATGCCCTAATTAGGTCCTTGGATTCCTCCCTACTAACCCTAGCACTAAGCTTAATTCTAATTATCTCGCTTTCATTTCTTCCTATAGCTACTACATCTATTGACCTATCCCTATGTTTAGCAGGATACTGAAGTATGACAAATTTCCTTCCACTTACTTCCAAGGCAAATTTTATTTTCTCAAGTACATTTCGTAATTCTTTCTTTCTGTCTTGTCCGCTTCCCCTATCCTGTACAGGCTTCAGTGGCGGCATCTCTACCTAAAATTTGTTTTAAAGTAAATAAAAATCTCTGCTAACAGAACTTACTAATATTCTCTCAGCTCTCACTTAGCATAAGCCTTAACTAGCTAGCTGTACTATTCCCTCCTATATCTAGCAAGCACCATTGCGTGATCTTTATCAAATGGATCTAAATGAACAACATCTACTAACTCAAATCCTCCTTTCTTTAGAGTCTCTATCTCTCTTCTATATATCTCATCAGGCGCCTTAGTTACGTCAATACTTCTGGCCTTTATAGCTAGATACAGGTATCCACCGTCCTTTAGGAAGTACTTTGCATTAAGATTAACAAGGCCTGCCTGCTCTGGCTGAGCTACATCAGCATAAATTATGTCGACTAAGTCGACAATATGTGCGTATTTTTGCGGAAATCTAGCATCGGCTAGTATTGGTATTAAATTCTTTCTTACTTCTGAAACAGTTATTAGCTCTCTCATAACTCTAGGCGCAAATTCAACGGCGTAGACAATTCCATTAGGTCCAACAAGATCAGATACATGACTTGGTGTAGTACCGCTTCCTGCTCCTAAATACAATACCTTAGATCCTTCCTTAATTACTAGCTCTTTAATACCTTTTAGTAGTGCAGCCGCCAATTTACTTCTATATGCATTCCACTCTCTATATTCTGTATCACCAAACCTAAAGAGCCACTCACCATACGCTTTCCTTCCAGGAACTAAGTTCCTTGTCGCTAATCTAGTACTGCCATCGTCTAACTCAATCACATAGACACCTTTGTAGCTAGGATGCTCTTCAACCTTTACCGCCTCAACCATTAAGCACACACCCCACTATCTATCCTTACATTAAGACAGTAATAATGTTATTTCCTGAACCCATGAATTTTACTTTCCTTTCTTACCTCTCCTTCTTTTTGGCGGTCTTCCTCTCGGCCTTCTCTCAGGCACAGCCCTAGGTGGTGGTCTCGGGTACAGCTTCTTGATCTCCTCTATGCGTTCTACTAGCGATTTCTTCAATTTATCGGCGATAAATCTGCCTGTAAAGTAGTCTGCCTTAGCTGCAATAGCTAATTTAGTAGCTAATGCTCTAGCAATTTTACCTCTCTGCCATCTCGGGGCTCTGTGAATATCGGGAAACTGGAAGATTATGCCGTGCTTCGGCGGTCTACCACCAGTTCTAAGCGCTCTAAATAAGGCCTTCTCAGCACCCAGCACCTGAACTGTGCTTGCAGGTAGCTTAGCTAGATCCTCGAGACTTCCAGCTAAGCTCAGCAACCTAGCACCTAGTAGAGGTCCAACTAATTCAGTTATATTTGGTGCTACCTCCCTCATAACATGACTTACATACTCCGTAAGTGACTGCCTCAGTCTATAAAGTTCTAACATTATGTTGGCTAGCGTCTTCACCTGTCTTATATCGAGATCAGATAACTCAGCACCTATACTCTCCTTAGAGATCTTAGCTATTCTCTCCGCCTTGCTCTCGCTAAAACCTAGCTTAACCAAATTCTTGGCTGTAATACTTTCTCTATCACCTAGTTCAGCAACTATTCGTGCATATAGTAAGTGATCCCTCACCAAGTCATCGAGCTCTGGGAAGTGCACACTATACCACTCCCTCAATCTGGAGGCAAACAAGTTTATTGTCTTGTCTATGTCATCAATAGCTCTTATTGACTGAATGGCTAGTAAGTCTCTCTTCTGGGCTACCTTCCTTAACTTCATTCGTGTAACCATTATCGATAGCCTATGAGCAAAGCCCGCCCACTCCTCAGCACTACTTACGTACCCACCCTCAATAGCTAGTTCAGGTAGTTTTCTACGCACCATAAGTACTAACTCATCACCTGGAGCTATGGTGAATTTCATCCCCTTTGATGACACTAATCTCGCATGACCCTCATCTTCAACAATAATCTCGATGTCAGGTCCGTACTTACTTTTTAGTAATTCAACAAGTTTCTCGAATTCGCTAGAATACCCTTTCTCTTCAATACTTAATGCCCTGCTAGTTAATTCATTAATATCCTTAGTAGTATATTCCTTAAGTAGCTCATTACTCTCGGTAATCGCAAATGCCCCTACCGCTGTGTCAATAACAGCTACTCTCAAAATATGACACCAAAGCTAAAATCGAGTTAACCTTAAAATAGATTTCATTATCTTACAAAAGATGTTTATCTTAACTTAAATTTTTAAGCTGTAAACCACAGAAAAGTTGGTGAGTAAGCAGCATGCCAACACACGGATCAATGACAAAGGCAGGTAAGGTAAGGAGTCAAACACCTAAGATACCGCCAAAGCCTAAAAGAAACTTGCCTCCTAGAGTAAGAAATAGAAGAGAGTATTGGATAAGAAAAAGAAAGGATGCTGGATTACCGATACCTACTGTTGTACCTCCGTCTTCAGTACCAAAAAGGAAGCACTGAGCTGTGTGTTTTAAGCACCGGAATAGAATTGAAGATACATTATTCTTGATGCTGCAGTAACAACATAGGAAACTTGATTATTGTTACCTTAACTTAGTAATTTATCTGAGTGAACTTATTGAATACTTCCTCTCTTACCGGGACTAAATAAGTAACACACGTTAATTGTCACTATTTTAAATTTTGAATTAAACTATACTTAGTACTGAGCTCTTGAGGTAGATTAATATGGCTGATTTAGGGGATCTCGAGGTTGGTGATCTTGTCCGCATTATAAAGGGTGACATGGTATTAGAAGGCATTGTAATGCCCGCCACAGAATTTACCTCTAATGATGTAATTATTCTCAAGTTAAGTAACGGCTATAATGTAGGTGTCTCAATTAGAGATGCCAAAGTCAAAGTAATTAAGAAGTCGTATGTAAGCATAGGCCATGAATCACAGCAAATTAAGACGTGCATTAGTGGGAGAGGTAAGCTTAAGCTATCATTAGTTAGTACTGGAGGAACTATAGTAAGTAAGGTTGAGTATGAAACAGGTGCTGTTAAGCCTGCGCTAACAGCCCCAGAGCTTATCGAGCTAGCACCTGAGTTATTAGATGAAATATCTGAGCTAGAAGTAATAGAGTTATTTAGACTCTTAAGTGAGGACTTAACACCTAGTCACTGGAGTAAGATAGCAGAAGAGGTAGCTAAGAAAATAGAAAGTGGTGCTAGTGGAGTTATTGTTGCACATGGAACTGATACTATATCCTACACAGCAGCTGCTTTAGCATTTGCCTTAAGAAATCTGCCCTGCCCGGTGATGCTGGTTGGTGCGCAGAGAAGCAGTGACAGGCCAAGTACGGACTCCGTGCTTAATCTACGTGCCTGTCCAGTAATAGCTTCGAGAGCGCCATTTGGTGAAGTAGTCGTTGTCATGCACGGCCATACATCAGACAGTTATGTATTGGCACATAGAGGTGTAAAGGTTAGAAAAATGCATTCAAGCAGGAGAGATGCCTTCCAATCAATAAATGATGTACCACTAGCCAGGGTCGACTTTCCAGAAAAGAAATTTAAGTTACTTAATAAGAGATACTTGTCAAGAAGTGAACCTCAGTTCTTTATAGCAAAAACAAAGTTCAGCAGTAAGGTGGCTTTAATTAAGGCATATCCAGGACTTGATTGCGAATTAATAGACTATCTAGTTGACAAAGGTTATGAAGGAATCGTAATAGAAGGTACTGGCCTAGGTCATGTAAGGCAGGAGTGTATCAATGCCGTGAAGAGAGCCTGTGAAGACGGTGTCGTCATTGTTATGACCTCGCAAACTTTATTTGGGAGAGTTAATATGAAGGTCTACACTAATGGTAGGAAATTAATACTAGCTGGTGTAGTGCCCGGTTCTGACATGATACCTGAGACAGCATACGCTAAACTTTCTTGGCTATTAGCTAATGTAGAGGATAGAAGTGAAGTAAAATCCCTAATGATGCGTAACTTAGTCAATGAAATTAATGAGATACACGACATAGAGACCTACCCCAGGTGGTTCCATGGGTGAGGAGACAGATTACATTGGACTAGGCCTTAAAGTAGGACTAGAAATTCATCAGCAATTAGATACTAAACACAAACTGTTCTGCAATTGCCCCACTGAACTTGCTGGCCCGAATACACCTGTAAGTGAAATTGAAAGATATTTAAAGGTAACTAAGAGTGAAGTGGGTGAAATAGATCCTGCTGCACTCTATGAAATTAGAAGAGGGAGAAAAATAATTTACCAAGTTCCTAAAGGTCATGCATGTTTAGTGGAATTAGATGAAGAGCCTCCGCATGAACTTAATAAGGAAGCACTAAAAATAACTATCGCAATAGCAAAAGCCCTGCACTCCAGGATACTAGATGAAATTTATGTAATGAGAAAAATAGTAGTTGATGGTTCGAATCCTACCGGATTTCAGAGAACAGCAATAGTGGCGATTGGGGGCTATATTAATGATGAAGATGGTAAAGTAGGGATTCAAACTATCTGTGTAGAAGAGGATGCCGCAAGAAAAATTGGTGAAGGTTCTGGTTATGTGAGGTATAACCTAGACAGACTAGGCATACCGCTAGTAGAGATATCTACTGCCCCAGACATAAAGACGCCTGAACAGGCAATGAGAGTAGCATTAAAAATAGGACTGCTCATGAGGCTGACTGGTAGGGTTAAGAGAGGTATCGGTACAATAAGACAAGATCTAAATATATCGATTTCAGGTGGTGAAAAAATAGAAATTAA
>CAYZJX010000067.1:0-7205 GCA_964479035.1 uncultured Desulfurococcaceae archaeon | reverse complement strand
GGTTAGAATATTAAGTAGGTCAGGCTAAAGAACTTCTGTTCATGATTACTGCAGTGGAATACTACCCTGCGGGAATTCGTGCCCACACCTGGGACACTTCACGTAGCCGCAGCTTCCGAGGGATGCAGCAGGGCAACCCCCACACGCTATGGCGCGTGAGTAGCTTATGTCGAACACAAAGCCGCACTTAGGGCACTTCACGAGCACTGCACATCACCTCAGCCAATAGATAGATTTCTTGAGGCAGTAAATATGTTTCACTGGTACTTAATTAATCACATACCCACACACTTTAAGTTGCGTACCTCAGGTAATTTCGGGTACTGCGGTGATTGTGTGTCACGCCACTAGAAGCGACTTAAGTACTATAGCTAGCGTTTTTATTGAGGCATTTAAGTTCAGAGGCGACCCCTCAGAAGTTGTTACAGCTTTCGAAGTTTGCTTCGAGGTTCAGCCTAATGGCTGCTTTATTGCTTGCGCAGATGGTGAGGTTGTGGGTACTGGCTGCTACTTCATGTACGGCCGCTTAGCTTGGGTTGGTGCTGTAGCTGTAGTACCTAAGTATCAGCGTAAGGGAGTCGGCACCAAATTAATGAAGAAAATACTTAGTGAGTTAGAAACTCTTGGTGTTAAGACTATCGGGCTTGACGCTACTGAAGCAGGCTATAAATTATACAGGAGGCTGGGATTTGTGGATGAGTACTATACAATTATGTACGATATTTCAAGTACACTAAAAATTAAGGTCTCAACAGGAAGCAGTGTTGAGGTGTTAAATAGTATTCCTGAGTTTGCTGTTGAGATGGACCGTAGGGCCTTCGGAGCTGATAGAGTGCGTGTTATTAGTGCGTGGCTCAAGAAGTCAGCTAGGATTCTAGTTGCTGAAGAGCGGGGATATGCGATGCTGTGGGACGGGAGAGTAGGGCCTGTGATAGCAGTCGATAATGCCACCGCCTTAGAGCTTATTTTGAAGGCTGCTGAGCTAGGTGCGACTAGAGCGATAGTTCCCGAAGCTAACCATAAGGCGGTGGAGCTTATGGAGGTGCTGGGTGCGGTCCCTGTAGCTAAGTGCGTGAGGATGAGGTTGGGGCTTGAGCACGTGGAGGATATCAGCAAAGTATATGGTATTTTAAATTATGCTAAGGGCTGAGGAAAAGCTAAGAAGGTATCCCTAAGTAAATTATTGGTGTGTCTTGATGGAACTTAAGAAAGTGTTTGACCTTATTGACAAGAACTTAAATGATAGTATTAGGCTTCTAATGGACTTTGTTGCTCAACCCAGTGTCTGTGCAACTGGGGAAGGAGTCCGCGACATGGCTCAACTACTAGGGGAGGTACTTAAGGAGTTGGGCTTCAGTGTGACCTACTATGACACACCAACTAAGGCACCAATTATTCACGCAGTACTCAAGGGTAGGAGTGAGAAGACACTAATGTTCTATAATCACTACGATGTGCAGCCGCCTGACCCGCTGAATGAGTGGGAGACTCCTCCATTCGAGCCTGTAATTAAGGGAGATAAAATATTCGGCCGCGGCGTCAACGATAATAAAGGTAATATAGCTGCCAGGATTGCAGCCATCAAGGCACTTACTGAGGTCTTCGGTGATCTCCCACTCTCGATTAGGTTCATTATTGAAGGTGATGAGGAGTGTAGTAGCAGGGGCTTCAGTAGTTTTATTGATGAGTGTAAGGATGAGCTGAGGGCTGACGGCTGTATCTGGGAGTCTGGGTATGTTGATAAGGACGGCAGGTTGCAGATGTATGCTGGGATGAAGGGCATACTATATGTTGAGCTCGTGGCTAGAGGAGCTAAGAGGGACCTACACTCTAGTATGGGTAGTATAATTCCTAACCCTGCATGGAGGCTTGTGTGGGCTCTCTCAACAATTAAGGGGCCTGACGAGAAGGTACTTATTGATGGTTTCTATGATGATGTTGCTGACCCTAGTCCTGAGGATATTAAGGCACTGGAGGAAGTGCCTTTTGATGAGGAGTTCCTTAAGGAGCTAACGGGTGTGAGGGAATTTACTAAGAAGGTGTCCGGCCTGCAGCTTAAGGTCGAGCACTTCTTTAAGCCGACGGCAACTATTGACGGGCTGGTGTCAGGTTATATTGGTGAGGGCAGTAAGACCGTCCTGCCTTCTAGGGCTGTAGCTAAGATGGACTTTAGGTTAGTACCTAATCAGGACCCGCACGACATATTTGAGAAGCTCAAGCAGCACCTAGCTAGACACGGCTTCAGCGACATAGAAGTCAGATTGCTGGGTGCTGAGCACCCAGGTAAGTCACCTATTAGTAGTGAAATCGCTAAGGTAGCTGTTAAAGCTGCTGAGCAGGTGTATGAGAAGCCCCCGATACTGCTGCCTATGGCTGCTGGGAGCGGGCCCTTCTATTATGTAGCTAATAAGCTTGGAGTACCTACGATTTCAGCTGGTGTAGGGTACTATGACTCGAAAGCACACGCACCTAACGAAAATATACGTATCGAGGACTTCAGGAGAGGTATAAAGCACATAGCAGCAATAATCTACATGTTTGCTGAAGGCAGAGTAAGTTGAAGATCACTCAATTCTTGAGTAAGTAACTGGAAGTTAACTTAATTAATTTTTAGCTGTAGCTGCTGTACCAACATAATTCTTTACCGTTATTCCCAGAGCTGACGTCAGTATTAGTGCTACACCTAAGATCTGCAGCAACACATACCTCTCCCCCAGCACCACAGTAGCTAGAGCTATTGCTGAGACAGGCTCTAACGTAGCTATTACTGACGCATCTAAGGCCCTCACAACCTTCATCCCCTCTAAGTACAGTATCGTAGCTATACCTACTGTCGCTAACCCGCCCCAAAGTACTGCTAGTGTAGTCACGGAATTTAGTACTACTTTAGAGCTACTTAGCACTGTGAGGACAGCAAGTATAGGGACTGCTGTGGCGGTAGCCTGAGCCATGATTTCCTTGTCCTTATATCCTTTACTGTAGAAGTACTTGACAGCTACGATAGTTACTGCGTAGACTCCTGCAAGCGCTATACCTACTAGAAAACCAGTTATTGAAGCTACCTGAAGTTCTGGGTTAGATGCTAGATATGCTCCAACTACAGCTACAGCAGCTAGCATGACGTCAAGTAGTGATGGCTTCTCTCTTATGGTTAGTGGTGCTACTACAGCTACTAGCAGTGGTGCTGTATAGAGCAGAGATGCTGTGACGCCAACACCATTAATTGAGACCGAGAAAACGTACAGACTCCTAAATACAGCTATAGCTAAGGCACCGAATAGCATTAGATCCAGCCTTAACCTCCTAAAGCCTTCCCTACCAGCATACACAATTATCATTACACTACCTATAGAAGTCATTAGGGTGGCCATACCCAGCAACCCCATACCGTAGGCCAGAGCTGCAGAAACAGCTACGCCAGCCGAACCCCAGAGTACTGCAGCTGACGCAACAAGTACATAACCTCTTAACCCCTTCATAACTAGCCACCACAGCTAAATACACCAAAGCTGTATTGCTAATTCGAATTACTTACTCTTCTCCCTACAGAGCGCCTCACCCTTCTCTGTAAGAACATATACTGCAGCACCTCTCGGAGAGGTCTCAGGCCTCGAGCAGAACTTAGATAGAGGACAGAGAGAACACGGTGACACACCCTCAGGTTCAGCCCTCCTTAAAATACCCTCAGCTAAAAGAACTGAGATAACCCTCCTCACCTCCTCCTCAGAAACACCAAGCATCTGAGCTACTGCATACACACCCCCACCACCCCTCCTACATATGATGTCTAGTACATCCTCAAGTAACCCCAAGCCACATCCCCTCCCTACAGTAACCTGCACAATTAATTAGTTAGCGGTGGAGTGCGAAAATTTTATGTAATCTTCATTCTATTACTAGGAAATTCATGGTCCTCCATGAATTTCATGGAGTTTCCATCCCCACTCAAGTGGGATTTTGCATAATTTATCCTCCCTTAATCACTGATGGTGAAGTTAAGTGGGGCTTAACTTTACTCCAGTAAATTTAAGCAGACACCATCAGCTGATGGAGGACCAATCCCTTAAAAGAGAATTCCCAATGAAGAGATTAGACCAGAAATAAACCGCAGCCAACACCATCAGAAACCACCTAAAGATCTAGACCAATCAGGAAGTAGTTGATGTAGTTAGAATACCTAACTCAGTACACCAGATAATACACTACAGCACAAACTAATGATAAAATTAATAAAACCAGGTAATAAAAACTAAAGTACTGGAGCGACAGGCAAACATAAGGAAGTGAGGGAAACCGATGAGCTTCCTTATACTTACCGCTCATTAATTACGTAAACAGTATATCTTAATACAACAAATAAATTCAAGTCGATCTGCAATAATGTCATTGAATTAACTGAACTAACTTTTATGCAACTCAACTACCGTGACAACTTCATGTACTTAATTACTGACTTAATAAAAATGAATGACCTTTCTACACATGCTACAAGTATCTTCTGGATAATTATTTTGATTTATCTGCTTTATTATGTTGCTTTCTTTTCCTTATATCATACTTGTGTTCTTGTATTGTTTGTCGTTATTTTTTGGCTTGATCTCAAGTTGTGACTATGTACTTTACTTGTTAACTGTATTTACTTGGTTTAATTCACTACAGTGTATTTTTGATTTAGAGCTGTCTCTTCAGAGTGTTCATGAAGGTATGCTTTTTGATCTATGTCATCTCAGGGAATCTTTATGTGGTTAGAATTCCTAATTTCATGTATTGGTTGATGTACTATGTTGCGTACTTGAGGATTTGTTAACTGGTGGTTTGGTTGCCCGCACATCTGGTGGGCTCCATTATTAACTGGTCTGCACTTCCTTCTGCATTATTACTAGTGTGCCAGAGTGCTGTTAGCTAGAAATTATTAGAGGCTTTAGTACTATTTAATACCTTATGAGTGACTTTCAGGAAACTCCTCATAAAGTTCTGCGCTTTTACGTAAGGGCGCAATACTACTGAGGGTAATAGTATAGGAGGGCTTTATCAGTAGGGGAATTCCGCTACATGATACACCTCAATTGGGGGATTCCTGTGCTTGACTTTATCTATGAAGTCTCTACCATCTAAAGACACCAGTACAGCTTCCGTATCTAGAGCTACTTTTAAGTACAGTGCATCCACTGAATACACCCTGTACTCACTACAGAGAGCATATGCAGCTTTGCAGAAGCTGCTACTGCACTCAAATACTAGCTTCGGATGCAACATTAGGTCTAAGTAGCACTCGGCTTTACGGGCTAGGTCCATGCCTACTCTCCGGGCTAATGTGCCGCAGACTTCCTGGTACACTATGCTTGGCTCAGCCAGTATGAACCTGTCCGGTATTTTCCGTAGAATCTCCGTGCACTTCTTACTGTATTTTTCACCTGCCTTGAGTGCAGCGACAAATACGTTAGCGTCTAATGTCAGAATCCTCTGCTTCATGACCTCTAGCCCTCCTGAACTCCTCAAGAACACTTCCTTTCCTCCACTTCTTGGTTACGACCTCTCTTAGTTTTAGAAACTCATTAATAGCTCTCCTCATGTTCTCCAAGTCTTTATCTTCAATAAGTACTACCTCCCTCGACCTTAATCTTACCAACTTCTCCAGAAGCTCGGCCCAGGTCCTACACCCAAGCTCGACCTTCAGTTTCCTGAGCTCCTTCATTAAATCGTGAGGTACGTTCTTTATTAGTAGCGTGGGCATAGCTGTCCTATATTATCTAGATATCCCAGAATATAAGTATATCACATATTCACCCGGCGTGCGAGATGCAATTCCGACAGAGTCAGTAATCTAGTAAAGTACTACACTACAGCCTCGAAAACCTCCACATAGTGTAGGGTGTTGGGGTCTCAGTAATTACTGGCTTAAGTACTCTCTTCCTCAGTCTATTAAGTGCTTTCCTTAAGGGTACTGCGTCTAGAGCTATAGTTACTGCTAGAGATGCCAGACCTGCCCAAACACCCCACTTCCTGTGCCATAAGTCCTCAGCTTTCTTCTCCTCAACTCCGTAGGCCTCAGTTATTAGGGCCTTCAGCCACCTGTCTACAGGGGGTAGGTCGTACTTCCTGAAGGTAAGTACTAATGCTAGCCTAGCTGTGTACTTACCGACACCCTTAATTTTCGTGAGTTCCTCCTCGATCTCTCTTGAGGTGTACCTCCTCAGTGATTCCTCGTGGAGATCGCCTCTTAGGAAGGCTCTGGCGACCGCCAGTATGGTTCCTGCTCTATACCCTACACCTGCTTCCTTGAGTTTGCCCGGTGAGGTAAGTACGTCCTGAGGTCTTGGAGGTAGTAGAACTGTGTGCTCTCCTGCACGAGCTGACCTACTGTAGAACTTAATTATATTTGAGAGCATCCTCCACCCCTGCCTGAAGCTCGCGTTCTGCTGGCAGATCCCCACAACTAGAGACCACCAGAGGGATACTGACCTGAGCCTCCATCCCTTAAACTCCTTAGCGAATTGGGTGAGGAGTACGTCAGTGGAGGCCAGCTCGTAGAACTTGCTTAAGTCTTCCTTAATCCCTAGAACCCTCAGTAACTTCTCAGCGAGGTCACCACTACATGAGGTCCCGTACAGCTCTACCTGACCAGAAGTTTTAACTAGCGCTACTGCCGGGTCATCAGTACTGAGGACCACCCATGCCGCCTCACCATTAAACCAGTAGCTGAAGTTGTAGGTAGCCAACACCTTCTCTAAGTCTACACCACGCAACTCACTCCCTATATTGAAGCTTCCACAGTACTTGAGCTCCACCAACCACAACCCCTTAACTACCTCTCCCTGAAGGGATTAATCATTATGCTTGAAGAGTGAGAATACAGTAATATATCCTGCCTACCCCATATACTTGAGGGTACTATGAGGTTCTACGTAGGAACTAGTGGCTGGATGTACGACTGGAACCCAGACGGCTTTAAGTGGTTTGCTGAGCGCGGGGGCCTGAATGCTGTTGAGCTGAACGCGAGCTTCTACAGGTACCCGTTCCCGAGCCAGGTAGTCGGGTGGGCTAAGGTAACTCGGAGAATAGGTCTTAAGTGGGCTGTTAAGACTAACAGACTGTTCACTCACATCTACTTAATGAGTGAGAAGGCAGTAAGTAAGTGGCCTAAGTTCAAGGCGCTCTTCAAGCCCTTAGAGGAGTTCATTGACTTCTACTTATTTCAACTTCCT
>CAYZJX010000066.1:0-7253 GCA_964479035.1 uncultured Desulfurococcaceae archaeon | reverse complement strand
GTGAGGGGCCCCGAGCGGAAGCGTGATGACCCACCTATCGTAACTAGAAATATTCGGAAGTAATGAAAAGTAACGGTAGGTGGGGAACGCTTAGTGTAGCTGATAAAGTACTATTAGATCCGCCTTGCTCATCTACAGGTACATTAGCTAAGATTTCGAAGCTAGATGGAGAATAGATTACAGCAAATTAAGCGAGTTATCAGCTCTACAAAGAGAATTGTTGCGAGCGGCAGTAAGTGCAGCTAAGATTGGAGGAAAAATACTCTACACTACATGTAGTATATTTGCTGAAGAAGGTGAAGATATAATTAAGAGCATTTTGGAGGAGTTCGGCAATTCAATAAAATTAATACCACTTAATGGCCCTTTTGATGAGGGATTCCTTCCAGGGACTATGAGGGCCTGGCCCCACAGACATAAGACGACAGGATTCTTCTACGCACTCTTAGAGAAAGTAAAAGAAGTTACTGTTTAATCTTCTGAAATCATGACCTCAGTTTAGTATGTACTCTTCACTTCTCCGTTCCCGGATTCCTCATCATTCACTTTTAACTTACCTTAAGGTACTTTTAAGGTCAGCGGTAATCCAGTGATTACAGACCTAAGTCTCTATGTATGTCCTGCAGTGCCTTTAGAGCTATTGATAGGAACTTATCTAGTGGTATACCCATTTTTTCGCAACTTAGTATTCGCTCCCTCTTAATGCTTCTAGCGAAGTCCTTTTGCTTAAATTTTCTGAGCAGTGACTCCGGTTTAACTTCCTCAAGCTTCTTATGCGGCATTACTAGAGCTGTAGCTATGATTAATCCTGATGCATGGTCCGATGCTCTCAGGGCTAAGGCGAGCCTTGAGTCAGCCTTAACTCCTGTTAGTTCATTATGAGCTTTAATAGCGAGTAGTGCGTCTTCAGGCAACTTATCCTTAAGTAATTCAGCACTAACTAAACCGTGCTTACTTAAGTCCTTTCCAACAAGCTCGTAATCTATGTCATGAAGTAGCCCCACTAGCTCCCACAATTTCTCATCCTCACCTAACTCCTTAGCTACAGCACGCATTATAGCTCCTACAGCCAAGCAGTGCTTAACTAATTTATCATTCTTTAGATGCTGCTTAAGTAATCTTAATGCATCCTCTCTTGAAATCATATCTGGTCCCAATTAAGTATGTAAGCCCTGCTATAATAATATACCTTTACATCCTAGAGAATGTTGAATCAGTGCATGAATGATTCCTCATGCAATCCGTAAGGCCGGGTATCATCATCTCATATACAAGTTGTTAAGCTGGAATATTAGTTTTTGCTGTATATAGCACCCGGTATGAGGATCTTTTTTGTGAAAGTCTCCTAAGACGCACGTATTCGCTCTCTAGGCGAATATTAATAGGCCACATATTGCTTGGCGCTCTCATGGCATTCACTTGCTTAATACGTTCAATAAGAGCATTAATTTTAAAATTCTCATCAGTATTTGACCTTACTATATCAATAATGCTTACGGATACGTCGCTTGATAAACAAGGTTTTAATGCTCCATCAGGTGCCACCCTAATTCTAGAACATGCAGCACAAAATAGCGGATTTAATACAGGTCTAACTACCTCGATTGTAGTTCCTGTAGGTAAGTAGTATATTGGTCTATTATGCAGTTCTCCACGAACTACCATGTTAGAGGATAGTTCTTCAATTTTCCTGATAATATTATTCAGCGTGCTATGGTACTTACTGAATTCGTGCTTGCCCTTCCCTACAGGGTGTAGTTCTATTAACTGAACATGAAGTCCATGTTTATCTGCAAAATCTATTATATCCCAGATTTCGCAGTCATTAATCCCCTTAATAATAACAACATTAAGCTTTATTTTACTGTAATTATAATTTAAGGCCTCACTAATACCTTTCAGCACTTTGTCTAGGCCATCAATACCAGTTACTTTCTTATAAACTTCCTTCTTTAATGAGTGCAAACTCACGTTTAGTCTCCTTAATCCAGCATCTCTTAATAGTCCTGCTAGCTCTTTGAGGTAATAGCCATTAGTTGTCATGGAAAGGTCTTGGGGCCTGCCACGCGTGTTAACTTCTCTTATGATTTGAATTATATCACTTCTAACTAATGGCTCACCTCCAGTAAACTTAAATGACTCAACACCTGCTCGCCTTAGGGCCTCTGCAATAAGTCCCCACTCACTGGCTGTTAACTCTTGTATGCTAGATTCTATACCTTCAGAATGACAGAAGAAGCACCTATAATTACATCTTAGAGTAACTACTAGTCTTGCGTTAAGCAGTCTCCTGCCATACCTATCTAGCAGATAGGCTATCTCCTACACCTAAGTCAATATTACCTCGGATATTTTAATGCTAATATTGATTAGGGTATAGTTATTGCAGAGCACGGCACAGGCATAACTAATTTAACCTTACTTGGTAGAGTGTGGACATATACGGCCTCTAAGGGATAATGCACGGGAATAAAGTATTTGGGCATCACCTCCTCTAATATAGAAGCTATGTCAGCACTTGATGTATGGCCTAGCAAATTCAGAGTATCCCTTAATTCATCAGGACCTGAAACTTCATGTATTAATACATCAGCATGCTTAGCAGCACTAATGAATTCTGAATTTGGTGAAGTATCGCCGCTGTAGGCAATAACCTTACCACCTATCTTAATTATATAGGACAGCGCAGGAAGCGGATGAACTGCCCTTACGGCCTGAATACCCAAATCATTGTGTAATTTGATTTCAGCTCCTCCACTAATTTCAGTAAATTCTATGTATGTTAAATACTGCCTTATGCCAACTGACTCCAAAAGAAGCTCCACTGCTTTAATTACGTCATTTGAGGTAATTATACGTAATTTACATCCGTGAAGTTTTGCGTGCTGAATAAGCGTAGGTATGCCTAAAATATGATCTCCATGTCGATGGGTCAGTACTATGTAATCTAGATTACACGGACTTTTTCGGCAACAAGTAATTAACCTTTCATATGTACCTTCTCCAGCATCTAGTAGTAGTTTAGTATTATCTTCTTCAATCAAGATGGCTGACTGTCCGAATGCAGGGTTCGATACCCACCCACCAATACCTAAGAAATGTATTTTCATTTCAACACCTACTATATCGTATTTGACACTATGCATTTAAGCATTTTAAATTCCTCTTAGGTCCACCTATTTTGCACCACATATAGCTCATGTTATTGGCTTATAGAGTATCTTATAACTGTCATTGTAGTGTAGATAGAGTGTAATATTAGGATACGAATTCATAATAGTTCTAAGGACCTCTTCTTCATCATCATGATACTCAATTATGTTAAATCCATCATTTAATGCATGTCCAATTAATTCTAATTTAACAATAAATGACGGGCGCGTATCTCCTGTTTTACGCATATAAACATACTTTGGTCTTATACCGGTGAAATCAATTACCTGCTTTAGAGTTACTTTGAATAGTCTCTGGGGTCTGCCAGTTATTAAAATTATGTACCCTCTCTTACATCGCTCCTTAACTACTTCAATACCTGTGGGTCTCGGCTTATCTAGTTCGTAAAGATCTTCACTAAAGAATATCTCCCAAAATTCCTGCTTACTTCGTGCTAATTCATTAGCTAACTTAAGTCTCTTAGATACATCTACTATTACACCATCTATATCGAAGGCAAATGTCTCATGCATAGGAATTACCTTGTCTGCTGACTAGTAACTCCTTAAGTATGGGAATTTCGTTAATTAAGCTCCTGCTTACGTACTCCCATAAAATACCCTTAGGCCTGAACTTTTTCCTGGACTTAATTATTCTCTTTGGTGTAACTATTAAATCAACACTAACATCCCAGGGATCACGCGGGATATCTAGATCAACGATCTGCAGATCATGAACTGTTGTAACTATTATTGTCTCGTCACTAACCTTGCCTAATTCCTTTAAAATAGCGTATTCTAAATCTGAGTAACCCCCGCCCTTACCCAGCCTACAACCCTTAACATTGACTGCAACTGATCCAGAAATAATCAAGTCTATTTTTGGTATTTTTGTAGGTGAGACTCTCAGGCCCCAAGTAAAGGCTCCTCTAATCGTTGATGCTACCCTATAATATTGTACAGGTATTCTTACAGGATCAAGAATTATGAAGCCCTCCCTTAGGCGTGGAGTAGGCATAATTACAATTTTCCCATGTTTAAGTGCTAAATATCTAACATGCTTCTGTGGTGAATCAGGACCTATTTCCACAACCTTAGCATTAGAAAATACTGGAAGCTTTGACAACCTAAATGCCGCCTCTTCAGCGCCTATGAAGTTTGGTATTCGGCCATAAACAGGTCGCGGAAATACAGCAATATTCTTTTTCTCCAGCAGCTTCCAGACCTTCATCCTTATTTCTGCCTTAATTTTCTTGGAACTGCTCAATCTCAGCTCACGCATTAATATTTAAGCACTCAGCTATTTTAGTTATTAATTCTAAATACAGAATTTTTATTTATGGTGGTTAAGTGGTATCAAAAAAGGCATTGATTATCCTTAATAAGCTTATTAAGGTAAATCCAGCTAGGCTGTACCAGTTCTTTAAGGTCCGGGAAGTCGTTAATGATGGAGTTGTTTTTGGCCCTATAGCTATTAGGTTGGACGGAGTTAACTTTAGTAAAGCACTTGAGAACTTCAGGAAACCTAGGGACTTAAGAGTTCATAAAGCACTACTTGAGGCAGGTAGGGCACTTGCTGAGAGATTTAATGCACTCATAATTTACGTGGCTTCAGACGAAATTAATCTTATACTTAAAGATGTGCCATATGGTGGGAGGGTGTTTAAATTAACTAGCGTTTCTGCATCCATAGCATCAGCTCATACCTCGCTGAGCCTAGGTATTCCCCTCTATTTTGATTCCAGAATTATTAAGTTGAATAATATAGGTGAGGCAGTAACATACATAATATATCGAGGAAGGATATGTTCGAATAATTATATTTCACAGTTATATCATAAAATAGTGGGGGATCAAGAAGTAACACCACCAGCAGAAGACATGCTGAATACCGTCATAAATGCTGGCATATTAAGTAAATCTTACGACTGGGAACTTCTGGGATCATGTATTCACTGGGGTCTTAGGTTAAAGTACGGTATAAATCCTATAACTAATAGGAAGAAACTAGTGTTAAGAAGGAAACTTATTGTCAAGAACACAATAGTTGATTGTATATCAAATTTGGTGAATACGTACAGCTGAATCAATATTAGCACATAATTTTGAGGAGAAAGTTTAAGTTTGCTTTTCGGCTAACTCTTAAAATATTGTATTTATGATTAAAGAATTAAATATGCTTTCTTCAGATTCTCATTAGCTAGTAAGTTCTTAGCTTCTCCTTCGAGTACTATTCTTCCTTGCTCGATAACATAGCCTCTGTTAGCGAGTTCTAGGCTATGCTTTACGTGTTGCTCAACTAATAATATGGTTTTACCAGTCTCATCTCTCAGCCTTTTTACCGTCTCAAAGACCTCAATAACTAATTTTGGAGCTAGTCCAAGGCTAGGCTCATCAAGTAGTAGAACTTCAGGCAGTGACATAAGTGCTCTAGCTATAGCCAGCATCTGTGCCTCACCACCAGATAAGGTCCCAGCAATTTGATTTCTTCTCTCCTTAAGTCTTGGAAATAGTGAGTATACGAATTCCAATGTATCATTCAGCTTCTCTCTGGCTCTCTTTGTGTATGCACCAGCAACTAAGTTTTCGTACACAGTGAGCGTCTTGAATATTCTTCTGCCTTCAGGAACCATATTAATGCCTAATTCAACTCTTCTGTGAGTGGGTAACTTCTTTATTGAAGTACCACTATAGAGTATGTCTCCTGAGTATAGAGTCGTCATACCCATAATTGTTCTCAGTGTTGTGGTTTTACCTGCACCATTAGGACCTACTAAAGCGACAATTTCTCCTTTCTCAACATTTAAATTGACATCAAAGAGTACTCTAAATTCACCATAACCTGCCTCTATGCTCTTAAGCTCAAGGAGTGCCTTACCCATGACCTCTCACCCCTACATTGGTTTTGTCCCTAAATAAGCCTCTATCACCATCGGGTTACTCGCAACTTCTTCAGGACTTCCTTCAGCTATTTTCCGGCCTTCATGCATGACCACAACCCTCTCGCTAAGACCCATTACGAACCTCATTACGTGCTCTACAACTATTAGTGTTATTCCTAATTCGTTTTTTACTTTAAGAAGTACGTTAGCGAGTCTATCCATTTCATGAGGTCTCAGACCGGCAGCTACCTCATCAAGCAGCAGAAGTTTAGGTTCAGTACCTAATGCTCGTGCTAGATCAATGAGCTTATGTTCTATGAGTGTTAGCTCAGTACCTAACTTATGGAATTTTTCTCTAGGCAGTCCTACAAATTCTAGCAATTTCTCAGCTCTTTTGATTGCTTTACTGACATTACTTCTTCTTAAGAGGACACCAACAGTGACTGCCTCGAGCGCTGTCATCTTCTTAAACGGACGTACCTTCTGCCAAGTCCTAGCTATTCCTTTCCTAATTATTACGTGCGGTGGAAGGCCAGTTATCTTTTCATTCATAAATACTATCTCACCTTCCTCAGGCTTGTAAACACCTGTGATACAGTTAAATAGCGTTGTCTTGCCTGCCCCATTAGGTCCTATTAAGCCTACTATTTCTCCTTTTCTTACCTCCATACTAAACTTATTTACAGCTACTAACCCGCCAAATCTTTTAACAACATTATCTACCTTAAGTATCATATCGCCTCTCATAGTATCACCCATATTGAACTAGGCCAAGTTTTTCCTTGACATAGTTAATTACAGCTGCTAGACCCTCAGGTTTAAGTACTGCTACAATAATAATGATTACTCCATAAATTAGGTAGTGAATACCTGGTATTATAGCGCCGAAGGAACTCCTCAGCCACTCTTCAATAGTTCTCAGCATAAGTCCGGACATTACCGCTCCTTCTATAGATCCCAAGCCTCCGACAATACCCATTACGGCAATTACTATACCAAGCCATGGATCGAAGTTCTTGTATGCTAGGATACCTATCATCATTATATGAAAACCTCCAGCAACGCCCAAGATAGCTGCGTAAATCATTAGTGCGTACAATTTATAGCGTCTAACATCTATGCCTAGCGCTTCAGCTGCTAATTCGTCCTCTCGAATTGCTGCTAGATAGTACCCCAGCTTCGATCTTTTTATTCTAAGGTTTAGCCATACTGTAAATAC
>CAYZJX010000065.1:0-7382 GCA_964479035.1 uncultured Desulfurococcaceae archaeon | reverse complement strand
TCTCTACGGCTTCTTCTAGTGCTGATATTTCTTGCTGTGGTGAGGGGTTCATGACGAGGTTAATAGTTTTTAACTTAATGACATTAGCTGTTGCGGCGCCAGCACTACCTCCCAGCTTAGAGAGCAGCTCCTTAAGTCTTCTTTCTTGTTCGGCCTTCACTCTAAGATCTTCTAACCTCCTAAGTAGCTCACCTAACCTCCTTCTGTACTCTGCGAGCGTGCTGTCCAGATCTTTTATGAACTCGCTTATGCTATTGAATTCCTTTATTAGTGTAGTCATTCAAACACCAAATCTACCTGTCGTGAAAATATTTATAAGTTTTAATTATCTAAATAAAACCACAATTCTAGGTGTTGTTGCTTGGTGAGTATTCCCGTTAGTGATGCACACTGTCATGCTAATCCTCTGGGATTAGGTGGATTTGAAATAGCATCTAAATTCAAAAAAGCTGGTGGGTGGTTCATAGCGTTAGTCTCACTACCACCACACTACTACGGATTTGACTTAAGTACTGAGGGCTTACTCAAGGCTGTTGATGCGCATGTAAGAGAGTGTAGGAAGGCTCGGGAAGCAGGTATTAAGGTGGCA
The DNA here is from genome assembly GCA_964479035.1 of uncultured Desulfurococcaceae archaeon. Classification (GTDB taxonomy): domain Archaea; phylum Thermoproteota; class Thermoprotei_A; order Sulfolobales; family NBVN01; genus B83-G16. The sequence goes on along the minus strand of CAYZJX010000065.1, from coordinate 6,793 downwards.
TGTATAGCAGGACTACATCCAGCGCTTATTGATAGGTTAGTTAAGATGTTGGGGCCAGCAAGAGCAGATGAAGTAATTAGCAAGGTTGAAAACGTACTCAAGTATCTGGGAGAGCTAAGGAGAAATGGAATTATTGATGGGTTCGGCGAGTTTGGTAGACCTCACTATAAGACATTACCTGAGTCAGTAGTTGTTAATGAAATTATTCTTACTAAAGTATTTGAAATTTTGGAGGATGAAGGTGGTGTAATTCACCTTCACCTAGAGCAGGGAGGTGCTTTAACAGTCCGCTCCATACATATTATGTTGCGGAGATACAATATTAAGCCTGAAGGGATAATATTTCATCATTCTACCCCGAAAATGATCAGTGAAGTCAGAAAATACGGGTACTCGGCAACGCTTACAGGTAGAAAGGAAGTTATTAAGGCAGCTGGCAGGGCATGTGCTGGCGCTCTCTGCATGATTGAGAGCGACTATATAGATGATCCATCACGTCCTGGTGTAGTGATGTATCCGTGGGAAATAAAAGAAGAGGTGAGTACAGTGCTTCAAGAAGATAGTGATATTGCAGATATTATAGTAAGAATGCTGACTGAGAATATCGCTAAGATTTATACTGTTGAAGTACCTTAAGATGCATGCATAATCTAATCCCTAATACCTAGTTGTTCCTTCCCGTACCTGGTCACAGAAATCACACGTACGTTCTCCCTGCTAGCTGAAACAGAAATAAAACCCCTAATTTCCAGCACCATTAAGAACTTTATGAAGTCCTGAAATGTTATGTTATAGTCCCTCCTCAACATTTCAAATAATTCAGCATCCTTAATGGTTCCACCACTAGCTACTAGTATTTCGAGAATTCTAGCCATTATGCCTGTAGGCGAGTATACTGAAGTCAATTTCAGCACCCTACTGCATAATTAAGGAGAGTTTAAAACTATGTAGTTACGCTGTCAGTACCTGCCGGAATAATAAGCTAAACATTAAATATTGTATGGGTGTGTTAGAGTTCTAGGCAGTCTCTGCCTCGCCTTCCTCCCCCATTCTTCATAAAACTTAATCATTTCCTTAGTTATTGATGGGCCTATTGTGGTCATTGCTGCTTTAAAGTGCTTCATACTAACTTTACTAATATTCAAGTTCTCTCTTAATGCATTCATTGCTGCCTCCCTAACTAACGCAGCTAAATCAGCACCTGAATATCCTTCTGTTTGATCAGCAATCTCCTCTAGGTTGACGTCCTCAGCTAATGGCATTTTCTTAGTGTGTATTCTCAGTATTTCTAACCTAGCACTTCTATTGGGTGGTGCCACATATACTATCTTCTCTAACCTACCGGGCCGTAGCAATGCAGGGTCTACTAAGTCAGGCCTATTAGTTGCTGCAATTACGACAACATTACTTAATTTCTCTATAGAGTCCATTTCAGTAAGTAATTGGCTCACAACTCTTTCTGTAACTCTGCTGTCAGCATACAGACCTCTCGTTGGTGCTATAGCGTCTATTTCGTCGAAGAATACTACTGCTGGAGCATAAGTCCGCGCCTTCTTAAATATTTCTCTTATTGCTTTTTCTGATTCTCCTACCCATTTGCTTAGTATTTCTGGTCCTTTTACTGCTATGAAGTTTGCTCCTGACTCAGTAGCTACGGCCTTAGCAAGTAAAGTCTTACCACAACCAGGAGGACCATAAAGTAGGACGCCTCTCGGCGGCCTAATTCCCATCTTCTCAAATATCTCAGGACTCTTCAGTGGCCACTCAATAGCTTCCCTCAACTGCTGCTTAACATCCCCTAAACCACCAATATCCTCCCACCTAACCTCAGGAACCTCAACAAGAACCTCTCTTAAGCCGCTGGGGCTAACCTCCCTCATTGCTCTTAGGAAGTCATCCATAGTTATCTTTAAATTCTCTAATACTTCTGCAGGTATTTCATCACTGTCTAAGTCTATCATTGGGAGCACACGTCTTAATGCATTCATTGCTGCCTCCCTAACTAACGCAGCTAAATCAGCACCAGTAAAACCATGTGTCATGTCAGCCATTCTCTTTAGGTCAACATCATCAGCTAGTGGAGCATTTCTCGTATGTATTTGCAGTATTTCCAGCCTACCCTGTTTATCTGGCAAAGGTATCTCTATTTCTCTGTCAAATCTACCGGGTCTTCTGAGGGCTGGGTCAACAGCATGCGGTCTATTAGTTGCTGCAATAACTATTACATCACCCCTACCCTCAAGTCCGTCCATCAGTGTTAATAACTGAGCAACAACTCTTCTCTCAACCTCACCAACAACTTCATCTCTCTTAGGTGCTATCGCATCTATTTCATCAATAAATATAATTGCAGGAGCATGTTTTCTGGCTTCCTCGAATATTTCTCTAAGCCTCTGCTCCGATTCCCCATAGAACTTACTCATAATTTCAGGCCCATTAATAGCTATAAAATATGCGTCAGACTCAGTAGCTACGGCCTTAGCGAGCAGAGTTTTACCAACACCTGGAGGACCAATAAGTAAGACGCCCTTAGGTGGGTCAATACCTAATTTCCTAAATAATTCAGGGTGCTTCAAGGGCAGCTCTATTAATTCCCTAACCCTCTCAATAATGTGCTTCATGCCTCCTATGTCTTCATACGTCACTTTAGGTAACTTCAGAAGTGTTGGCGAGCGCTCGATGATAGTTATCGCTGTTTCATCAGTTATTATCACAGGCCCGGAAGGCCTGGTCTGAACTACATAAAGAAGTATTGGTCTATTAAGTACCTGCAGAGGTACTACATCACCTTCAACTAATGGGTAATCTATTAGTCTTCTCTTAAGTGTCCTCACAGAGTTCTCACTACTACTTATTTCTAAAGTTGATGTTCCCGGAGCGAGCTTAACGTGTAGTGCTGGCTTAATACTCGCTTTTCTAACAATTACTTTCTCACCTATTCCTACACCAGCATTTTTTCTTATTATACCGTCCATCCTGATTATATCATTGCTCTCGTCCTCAGTATATGCAGGCCACGCTATGGCCACAGTGAGTCTCCGGCCTGTTATCTCGACTACGTCACCTGGTTCGACATTAATGTAATTCATTACTCTTAAAGGAATTCTGACTTTACCTCGCATTGCCTCATATCTTTTAGCCTCAGCTACCCGCAGAACATACTCACGCTGCTTAGGATTCTTACCAGTTGCCATTGCTGCTCAATCCCAATAGCTAGAATTTTTCTAGGTTAATGTACTTAAGTAATTTTCTGAATTCCGAGCTTTAAATTAAGCTGATTCCAATTATAAGTACTACGCTGTAAATACCGCGTCATTTAAGATAGCGTAAAAATCGAGCTTATCACGGATTAATTACTTAGAAAATGTAATGTTAAAATGCCTCTGTTCTCGTTACCATTTCTATGTCTACAGATGCGACACCCTTAATGGATGTCAGTATGTTCTCTATATCTTCCGTACCTCCCTCATGTTCCTCAGGCATTATGATGAATAACCTTAGTGCATACAGGCCGAATGCTATATAAACTTTTTCATGTCTTACAACTTCAAATTCCTTAGGCATCTTTGCCTTAATTTCATTGACCAGCTTATCAAGATCTACATCTATGTCTTCCGGGTTAACTCTTATAGCTACAAGTACTTTAGCCATAGCTACCACCTCTAAGGTCCTTCAAAGCCGCAGTTAGGGCACTTATACGTCATGGCTAATTCTCTGCACTTTTTACATCTCCAAATTGATACTGTACCACAGTTAGGGCAGTAAAATTTGACGCCCTTCTCATGCGGTGCTATAAGAGAGCCACAGCTACTACAAATAGGTGGTGTAGCGGCTTCAATTATTACAGGACCTTCTTCCTGGCTTGATGTCTGACTCATACTCACTACCTGTATTGGGGTTTAAACTAGGCTTAATAAGCCTTAGCAGACGATATTACCTGGTATTGAGCCGTTACCCGGGACAATACAGGTTTTACTGATTTTAAGTAAAGTGTTTAACCTTTCTTAGAGATTTTATGATTGGGGTATTTCCTTGGGTGTAAATATAAGGGAACTAATACCTCAGGAAGCTATTAGAGTTATTAGCGATTTAAGAGAATTGCGGGGAAGAGTAATAGCTATTGATGCTTATAATGCTCTTTACCAGTTTTTAACAGCTATAAGGCAGCCCGATGGCACACCCTTAATGGACAGTAAAGGGAGAGTAACGAGTCACCTTAGTGGATTATTTTACAGAACAATAAACTTTGTTGAAGCAGGTATAAAGCCTGTCTACGTATTTGATGGTAAGCCACCTGAGCTTAAGGCGAAAGAGCTGAGTGAGAGGACGGCATTAAGAGAAGAAGCAAGAAAGAAATATGAGGAGGCAGTTGCAGCTGGTGATCTTGAGGCAGCTAGGCGGTACGCGCAAATGGCGTCCAGACTAACTACTGACATGGTTGAAGACGCTAAAAAGCTGTTGTCGGCCATGGGTATTCCATGGGTTCAAGCACCTTCAGAAGGTGAGGCTCAAGCAGCGTATATGGCACTGAGAGGGAGTGTGTGGGCTACTGCATCACAGGATTATGACTCACTGCTATTTGGTGCGCCTAGATTAGTCAGGAACTTAGCCATATCAGGGAAAAGAAAACTACCTAGAAAGAATGTCTATATAGAAATAAAGCCTGAGGTTATCGAACTTGAGAGGGTACTAAAGCTGTTAGGTATTACTAGAGAGCAACTCATAGACATAGCCATACTATTAGGTACCGATTACAATCCAGAAGGTGTAAAGGGGGTTGGCCCAAAAACAGCACTTAAATTAATTAGAACTCACGGTAGCGTAGAGAGGGCACTTAAGGCTATCCCAAGTGCGAGATTTCCCGTACCACCTAATGAAATAAAGGAATTATTCCTAAAGCCTAATGTAACAAATAATTACAAGCTTGAGTGGAGCGAACCCAAAGACAATGAAGTAATAGGTATTCTAGTTAATGAGCATGACTTCTCGATAGACCGTGTTAAGAGTGCACTTGAAAGGTTGAGAAAAGCATATAGAGAGCATATTAAAGGTGGTATAAGAGGCCTTGAGGCGTGGTTTAAGAAACGCTAATATGAGATGAGCTTTAATTCAGCATTCGGGATTTAGCTACTTAGATTGAAGAAAGTTAGGTAAGTGATGCATTTTTAATAATATAGTACCCATAACATAGCTCAGGATACCATTTAATTAGCGACTTATGAATTTTAATAGAGTGACCTCGAAAGAGTGGTGAAGAAATAACAAATGTTTCTATTTCGCCACCCTCTCCAACAGGGTTTATACTAAACTTACGGCATATTTCAATGAAAGAACTTAAGTTGCTGGATGTTATTAATTTTCCTAGCCAATATGAGTTAAGCCCTAGTGCCTGTACCGCAACTATGATGAAGCTAATGTATGTTACTTCCTCACCCAATAACCCTACGGGGTCATACCCCCACAATGGAGCAAAGTGCTTTAGCCCCAACTCCTCAGCTATGAAATCAACACGTTCTTTCTGATAGCGTGATGCGGTGGCCCCACTAATTATGTAGTCTATGTAATTATGTTTAGGCAGTACCCTGTGTTTTAAATAATTGAGCAACTCCTTAATTTCTTTCTCTTTAATGCCGCTTACACCAATCATATAAATAGGAATGTTCATTGCGTGAGCATGTAATTCAACGAATTTTATGTTTACTGTATGAAACATCCATGAATCAATATTTTCGGGAACAGCTGATATTAGGGCTTCTACTTTCACACCACTTTGTAATGCCTTAATTATGGCGTAGTGGGAGTCTTTACCCCCTGTGTATAAGGCTATTGCTTTTTTCAGCAACCTACTCTCCCTAGCACTTCTATTACAGCGTTAACAACGTACGATGGGCAGTTATCATCACCTGATTTACAAATTGATATCAGTATGGCATCACCGTTCTTTAATGTCTCATATCTACGTATTGCGTCATGAATTTCACGGACCCCAGTAAGTTCCTCCAGCTTTATAGGTGTTGGCAAATATAACTTAGAGTTAATCAGGTACATTACTAGCGCACCTTCGGCACCATAGCGAACTATGCAGTCCCTAACAGCTAGTGGTCCCCCATAGTGTTTAACTGCATTAATTCCTTCTTTTAAGCCCACGCCAAAACCTATGTAGTTTCCTTCACATAATTCCTCTATGGGTAAGTAGCCTAGTAATTGAATGTACGAACCAATATACTCAGCTATTCTCTTACCAGCATCTGTGAGTAGAACTCCTGCGACCCTGTCCACCATTATTAATCCTTTTTCACGTAATCTCTTAATTAATGTCTTGATACTCGCTTCACCTAAGCCGGTTTTCTTCATTAATGCTTGCCTTCCTAATGGCTGATTTTTAAGAAGTTCAATAAGTATTAAGTACGCATGATACATTGTAAATCTAGGATATATTCCTCTTAAGGGCTTAACCAGCTCACTTATTAGCGCGGCCTCCTTCATTGTCTCTACATCGTATAAATAGTGTTTAATAAACATTATAAAATATTTATTTATTATTGGCTTACTTTCAGTGGGTGCTGTACTTGAAGTCACTTAAAGGTAGGGATTTCATATCAATAGCTGACTTTACTGCAGAGGAAATAGAGTACGTACTTAAGACGTCAGCAATTATGAAGAGTAGGTTCTATTCCGGTGAAAGAATAATACCAGTACTTCAAGGTAAGACATTACTACTTATATTTCAAAAACCAAGTACGAGAACCAGAATTAGCTTTGAAGTAGCTATGAGGCAGCTTGGCGGGGATGC
>CAYZJX010000064.1:0-7463 GCA_964479035.1 uncultured Desulfurococcaceae archaeon | reverse complement strand
GAGCCTTCAAGCTCAACCTTAAAATCATACTTAAACTTAAGTGAAGACTCTATTATTTCCTTTATTTCATAGAAGAAATTCCATGCCTTATCTAGTTCTTCTTTGGGAGGCTTAATTCTACTTTTAACAGCCTCTGCTACAGAGCCTAATATGCTATTAGATGACGTATTGGAAATTTTGCCGCAAACTATCTTAATCACCCAACTTGACTGTCTTTAAATCTACGTATAACGGGCCTTGAGGTCTGAGAATACTTCTCTTTAATTTTATTGAAGTAACTACATACTTACCAATTATTAAATCTTGGTTCTCCTTAATTACCGAGAGCAGACATTCTCGATTTATACTACCCTTAACTCTAGCTATTGTTATGTGTGGTGTGAACTCGTGCCTATCAGGCTGCACTATACCCCTCAGGCACTTATCTAAAACTATGCGCATCTGCCTTAGCTGACTAACTCCTTCATCAATACCAACCCATATAACTCTTGGTCTAGACAAACTCGGAAAAGCACCGACCCCCTTAATTACCACCCTAAATTTTTTAAAGGAAGCACAAATGTCTAAACACCTTTCTATTGAGGGTAGCAACGTCTCTGAAACCTCACCTATAAATCTGAGAGTTAAGTGAATGTTCTCATCCTCAACAATCTTAATACCCCTGCCTCGACCGCAGGCTACAATCTGATCTCTAATTGCAATTATTTTTCTGAGAACATCCGTGTCCTCTACCTCCACTGCTATAAATAACCTAATCATATATTGCCCAAAGTAACACATTAAATGCACAGTAATAATACTTAATGTTAAATGCTGGTACTGTCAGCATTCTCTCATACCTAAGTTACGCCTGCACACTAATTACACAAAAAGTTAATAGATTAAGTATTTAAGACACTAGAGTTAAAGAGTTGTGGGTACGGGGCCGTCGTCTAGCTTGGCTAGGATGCCAGCCTGGGGAGTAATCCCCGCCCGGAACGCTGGTGGTCCCGGGTTCAAATCCCGGCGGCCCCACCATGTCACTTATTCACTGCCCATTCTTTTCAAAAAGCTTGAGCTTTTTGAGTAATTCTACGGCTCTCTTAACACCTTCGTCCAGATTTTCCGCCGCTACATTCAAGACTATATTTGTGTCCTTTATTCTGAACCTATATCTGTGCTGACCAGCATAAATATACTCCTCAATTAATTCTAACTCCACATCCTTCACATGCAATCACCGAATAACTACCTTACTATCTTTATTACCTAATATTTAAGTAATAAGTTTGGTAGAGTGATGAATGCCCTATCCACTGATGCTATGAATGAGGAGGGGTATACCCCGGCTGACAAAAATACTAAACTATATAATGGATGCAATTGTATCTGCTCCGTAGGATGAGAATTATGAATGAAATTAATAGGCTAAAGAAAATTATTTTGATGCTTCTCAGCAAACTAGACAATGCATCATCTGATGAACTCATAAATTATTTACTTACTAGAGAATACGTCAGCTTAGATGCAAAGAATGCGCGTAAGGTGTTATCCCAGCTAATTAGAGAAGGTGTCATAGTTAAAATTCCCAGTACAGAGAGGAAGAAGTTTACCTTAAAGACTAGCAGCATTAAGCTCTAGGAGCTATCCAGAACACCAGCTTTGACCCATCCTCTACAGACAACGTTATTTTCACAGGTAACCCGGCACCGAACTCGACTAACGCGATATCTGCTACATCAAAAGATGTTGACACAGATCTTAACAGATCTACATCATATTTGCTTGTGACCATGGATTCTTTAGATTCGAGATTGTATAAAGGTTTATCAAGCATTAAGACTTGCCTGAATTCTTTATTTTCAGACCTTGATACAACCTCTATACTGCCCTCTTTATAGATAAGCTCTAATTCTTCTCCGACTAGCTTTGCATCTCTCACTATCTTTCTTAAATCATCACTTGCTATTTGAAATTTTACAGGCAGTTCAAGCTGAAGTGACTGAATAGGCTCTCTTCCAGCCTCTATGATGTCAATCATATATGATCTCTCCGCACCTGTCTTAGTATTTGATAGCACAACAGTCATCTGCCTGGAGCCCTCCTCATACTTGAGAGTTACGGTATCTCTCTTTGTGGCACGTCTAATAGCCTTAAGAAACTGATCTCTTTCTGCTGTTAAACTGGATTCTCCGGAGGCCTCAAATGCGTCAAAAGCTGACTGTGGTATCATTATCTCAACCAGTAAGTTCTTATCTGGACTTAATGCCCTAATCAATAGCTCGCCCTCACCTATAGTTATAGGAACATCACTAAGAGGTTTTAGAGCTCCTTGCATAAGCTTCTTTAACTTGCTACCGTCAGGATAAGTTACCTTAAACACTAATTTCCACCAAGTCTATCTCTATACCTTCAAATTTAAACTAAACCTTAATTATGTACATAACTAAATATATTCTACAAGGTGAGAGTGCTACATGAATACTACAAAAATAACAAGAACATTATTTGGTTATATTAGGCTGGAGACGGATGCTGATAACGCAATCAAAGTACTTAAATACTTAAGAGACGTTGATGGTAAGAACACCGATGATGTCATTGATGCATTAAGAATCATTGAGAATTTCGATGTTTTCTATGAAATGATGAAGAAGAAATTTAAGGATTATATAGCTCCAAGAAAGTCAGAAAATGACTTAATACGAGGTAGGGTTATAATAGATAAAATTAAGCTCACAAAAGATAAGGTAAAAAGAGTAACCATAATATTCGATAAAAGAGTTAACGAAGAATTAATTACAAAAGCTCTCAATAGCTTGAAGATAGAGTATAAATTAGAAAGCGAAATTTGATTTACTAAAAACATATCACTAAATTAGTACTTAAGATCAATCAAAGACGCTACTATGAGTAAGCATAAATATCTTTTAGCAGGAACGTGCTAAAGGGAAGCCTACTTGCCGAATCTCCTCTCACGTCTCTGGTAAGATCTTATTGCTCTCCAAAGATCTATGCGCCTGAATTCAGGCCAGTAAACATCACAGAAGTATAATTCACTGTAAGCTATCTGCCATAAGAGAAAATTGCTGATTCTCAGCTCTCCAGAGGTCCTAATAACTAAATCGGGCTCTTCAAGACCATCATTACATAAATGTGATGTATAAAGATACTTCTTAAATATATCATCACCTATTTCCTCAGATTTAATACTTCCTTTCTCCACATCGGCAGCTAATCTTTTTACAGCATCTATAATTTCCTGCCTCCCCCCGTAGCAAAGTGCTATATTGAGGTACTTATCGCTGTACCTTCTACTATATTCCTCTATTTTCCTTATTTTAGCTACTAATTCCTTAGGCAGTAGCTCGAATCTTCCAAAAAACTTAACTCTAATTCTTCTTTTATCAATCTCGCTGTGAAGCAACTCGTCAATACCATTAGAAATAAGTTTAAATATATTTTCTCTCTCCTCCTTAGAGCGCCTTATGCAATTCTCATAAGACATTGCATATAATGTAACTACTTTTATATTGAGGTCCCATAGCCAGCTAAGAACCTCCTTTAATTTTTCGTAACCTACACTGTGACCTACTATAGGCTTTAGCCCTAAGTTTTTAGCCCATCTTCTATTGCCATCAGGAATTATCGCAACATGTCTTGGCATAGGTCCAAGATATATTTGCGAGAAAAGCCACGCTTCATAAATTTTGTAAATTGGTTTAAGTACGAAACCTATAATGCTTCCAAATCTCCTCAACACGCCAGCAACTCTTCTTAAGTAATTACTTCTCATTCTTCCTCTCCCAGTATTCTAAGAAAACTTTTAAGGGATGCTATTATATAGCCCCTCTGGGTAGAAGTAAATGAGCATATATCAAGGTAAGGACTTTAGAAAAATTACTGGTGGTAGGAGAAGACCTCATAGGAAGAAGAGAAAACATGAATTGGGTAGGTTTCCTACATTAACGATGCTCTCGGATAAAGAAAAAATTACCGTTCAGAGAGTTAGGGGTGGTAACGTAAAAATTAGAATTAAGAAGGCTACATATGCAAATGTTACTGACCCCGGTGAGGGTGTAACAAAGAAGGTTAGGATATTAAAAGTTGTTAAGACACCCGCAAATAGAGAGTATGCTAGACGGGGAATAATAACTAAAGGAACGATAATTGAGACTGAGTTAGGTCTTGCTGAAGTCACTTCAAGACCAGGACAGGACGGCGTAGTTAATGCCATACTTGTTAAATCAGCAGAGAGTGAAGGTATGTGAGAATTCAGTGTCTTACATACTATTCAAAATCAATACCAGTAAATCTATGTATTAATCTAAATTAACAGGTTGTTGCTATTGCCTAAGACTTATATAATTTGGCCTGAATATTTTGACTCCACATTAACTAGAAAATTAGGTAGAAGAGTGCCCAAACATCAGGGAGTGCTTCATCCTACAGTGAATGATATTATTACCGCATGCAGGGAATTAAAATTTGATTGTGAAGCATATGAAGATAAGAAATATCCCAGAACATGGTACAGCAGTGAGGGATATGTAAGGGTTATACTCCGCGAGGGTGAAGTACTGAGTAAGAATGAACTCATAAAGCTTATTGCAGGTAAGCTCGCAGAATTAAAATCAGCTAGTAGGAGATCTCTTAATTCTTCTAAGTAGATTGTGTGGTGTATTATCTAATACTTTACAATTAGTGATGAGAACCTCAAGTACATTCTTATTAATAACTTACCTTATAAGTATGTTACCTTAATTTTATGTATTGGAGTTGATGCTTACGTGAGGAGGCTGGGATACTTCCTTCATAAAGCTCCATCAGGTAAGTTAATTGTTAAAATGACCATGCGTAAAGTACCTCGCTTAGGTACTAGAGTAGTGGACTCTAGAGGGAGATTCATAGGCATAGTTGTAGATATAATAGGGCCCGTCAGGTCCCCCTATGCTGTAGTAAAGCCAAAGAACGGGAGTGTTCAGCTAAGGGATTATGAAGAATTATTTACTAGATAATTCAGGAGCGGAGGTGGGTCTTAATGTCATGTTCGCCTGACTCTATAATTTACGATGAGGTCAGAGGAGAATACATTTGCATTGAGACAGGTGAAGTTCTCATTGACCATGTTCCTGATTTCGGACCTGAATGGAGGGTCTTTGTTAATGGCGAAGTGAGTGGTAGGGAGAGAGCAGGTGCACCTGTAACAAATAAAGTGCATGATTATGGTCTGAATACCAGAGTTGACAGAAGTTCCTCAAAGGGCAGGAAGTTAGATACCCTAAACGAGCGGATAAGAAGGTTAAATGTAAAGGAAAAACGTCACTCAAAAGCACTAACGCTAATGAATGATGTTATATCAAGGCTTGACATACCAGCATCACATCAATTAAAGGAGGCTGCGGGATTAATTATAAACAAGCTAGTAAAGAATGGATTAATCAAGAAGAAAAACATGCGTGCAATGGTAGCTGCATCCATAATTATTGCAGCTAAGAACTTAGGAATTCCGATAAATAATAAGAGAGTAATGGAATTATGTCACGTTACTACTCAGGAAGTGTGGAATGCTGAGCTAAAAATATGTAGAGATTCAGGTGTACGTGTAAGGGCTAAGCCCCTGGATCCCCGAACATACTTAGGAAATATGGCATCTAAAATAGGTCTGCACCAGAGCACTATAGCTCTTGCGGCTAAGTTGCTAGCTAAGGCTAAGGCGGAAGGGCTCACTTCAGGGAAAGGACCTAAAGGTTTAGCTGCTGCATCACTATATATAGCATCACTTTTACTTGGAGAAAGACATACGCAAAGAGATATATCAACACTTGTTGAGGTTTCAGAGGTAACTATAAGAAATAGGTATAGGGATTTAATAAATAACCTTATTATTTACGTAAATCTATAGTGAGAGCTACAGTATTTTTAGAGTTTTAACTAATTACTTAATTATGTGCAAGCTAATAGATACATGAAGAATTATGGAAGATCTAGTGATTATTAATGAAGGAAAGATTAAGCTGAAGATACCGGATCCAAGCAAGTACTTGAGACTTGATGGAATATATGAACCCGCATGGGCACCAGTATTCTATAATCCTCAGATGATTATGAATAGAGACTTATCAGTTATCGCATTAGCTACTATCATAAGAAACGTGCTCCACTCAGAAAATACTGTAGTTTTGGACGCACTTGCTGGAACAGGTGTAAGGGCATTAAGATATTGTGTAGAAGTTTCTGATATATCTTTGTGTTTAGCAAATGACATAGATCCTAATGCTGCTGAATTAATAAGGAAAAACGCGCTAATTAATAACATTCAGAACAAGATCAAAGTATTTTGTGAAGATGCTAACATTCTGATGCACAGATTAAAGAGGGAAAAACAAAAAGTAGATTTCATAGATATAGATCCATTCGGCTCACCGAGCCCCTACGTAAGGGCATCATTATGGTGCGTGAGAAGTGGTGGAGTAGTGGCTTACACAGCAACAGATACTGCCCCATTAAGTGGCTCTAGATGGTGGGCTGGTTCAAGAAAGTACGACGCAAACATAGCTAAAACTGATATAGGACATGAAGTTGGTTTAAGAGTACTACTGGGGTACGTTGCGAGGCGTGCAGCTGAAATTGATAGGTATGTCGTACCCGTACTTTCATATTTTGACAAGTACTACTACAGAGTATTTACTCAAGTTATGAAAGGTGCGAAGAAAGCTTATGACATGATTAAGCAAAGCGTAGGTTATATGAAGTATTGCCCTAACTGTGGTTACCGGGACTTAGTGAATACTATAGAAGAATTGACATGCCCTAACTGCCGTATGAAACTTCAATTAATCGGACCTATGTGGGTGGGCTCGCTGGCTAGCAAAGACTTTGTGCTAAACCTACTTAGTAATATAGAGAGTGGCAAATATGATTATTTACAAACTCTTAGGAATATAAGGAAATTACTTCAGATAATACTAGATGAAATAGACGTACCACTAGTATATAATATCGTTAAACTCTCGCAGAAACTTAGGATTAATATACCAAAACGAGAAAGTATCATAAACTGTCTTAGAGAACTGGGATATGAAGCTGTAGTAACACACTTACAAGGCAATTACATAAGAACTAATGCAGACATAAGGGACGTTACCTACTGTCTACGTTCCCTAGCCTCCTCACGAAGTTAGAGAGCAGTATACACTTAAATGGATTGAAGTATCCTCCAGACCCGCATCTGTACAGCTCCTTACAGAAGAAGCAAGGTATTTCAATAACGGGATTCAGTCCAATCAGAATTTTAACTTCTTTAATTTTCTTTGGACAGTATATTAGCTTGTATGTCCTACGGCCCTTGTAAACCATTGGTTCCCGCCGTATCAAACCTTTTCTCACTAAGCTAAGTACCGCTTTAGTTCCTTCTCTATTGTCTATGCCTAGCATACTCCATAAGGTGCTCTGTACGATACCGCCCTCGCTAGCTGTCTTCT
>CAYZJX010000063.1:0-7505 GCA_964479035.1 uncultured Desulfurococcaceae archaeon | reverse complement strand
GTTGGCTCAAGAAGCAGCGCTGTCTTAATATCAACTGCCCCCCTCCTCAGGTACACGCTGGCAGCTGAAGATGAGGTCACTACAATACAGAGTAAGCTCGTAGCTATAGCTACCTTAACATCGTAATCCAGCATCAGCACCATGAAGGGAACCATTAAGCTACCTCCACCAATTCCAGCAATAGCTGAAACAAATCCTATGCCGAGAGCACCAGCGAACAGTACCAGTAAATTAAGTAGCATTAGTGCACCCTCAACCAGTACTGACGTCTTATGTGCTCCTGCCTCATTCATTAGTGAGGACAATATATTTAACTATAAAGTTCTGAAGCTAAACACTCACCTACTAGCTAAGTAATGACTACTCCAGCCCTACAGGTATTCCATCACCACGTATGTCTGTGTAGCCTGCTATGACCTTACCCTTAAGCTCAACTGCAGCGGCAACACCAAGTCTTGAGGGGTACGCCAACTTCCTCAGCTCGTAGTTCCTCAGACCTTCAGTGCTGTACCCCTCCTCATAGTCCACTTTCCTAGTCCATAAGTGCCAAATGAATCTGGGGTGCTCAATAGCTTCTTGAGGGTCCATGCCGTAGTCGATAATGTTGGTCAGTAATTCAGCGTGGAGGAGAGGCCTAAAGTGACCTCCAGACAGCCCTAAAGCAAGTACATCCTCATCACCACCAACTACAATCATAGCTGAAAGTGTGTGCATAGTCTTTTTACCTGGCTCCAAGCAGTTTACGTGGTCTAGAGTTAGAGAGAATGAAGATGCCCGCGAATTCAGGGTCACACCATATGTGGGCTCAGTAACGTATGAGCCGAATGGGTAGAAGAGGCTCTGAATACCTGCGACAATCCATCCCTCACTATCAGCTACAGCAAAGAATGTTGTGTCACCACCACTTACAGAGGACTCACCCTCTTCGATCTCTTCTTCAAGTACTTTCCTCAACTCCTCCTTAAGGCCGTCAATGAACTTGTGTGAGAGTAGCTCACTAATACTTACCCTCATGTACCTTGGGTCAGTTATGTACTGATCCCTAATTCTGTAAGCTACCCTAGCAGCACTTAAGTATAGCCACAGCCTCTGAGGTGAGAGGGGCTTAACCCTGCTTAAGTCTGCATCCTCTAATAGCCTCAGTAAGTGGAGTGTAGTAATGCCCTGAGTATTTGGGGGCATTTCATATACTAGTTTCCCCCTGAACTCAGTGCGTATGGGGTCGCCTACCTCAGCTCTATAGTTCTTGAGGTCAGTAAGTTCAAGAACTCCGCCGAGTGATTTCACATAACTTACGAGTTTTTCAGCTACATCACTTTCATAAAAGCACCTAGGGTCCTCACTTACACACTCTAGTGCGCGGGCTAGACCCTCAAATGAAATTACCTCACCCACCCTAGGAGTAAAACCACGAGGGTAGTAGGTCATTCTTGACCCATAGTCCCTCACTAGCTCCTCACGTAAAGTAGTTAAAGCACCACTAAGGCTCCTACTTACCGGGAACCCGTCCCTAGCCAACTTAGCTGCAGGTATGATTAAGTCCCTCCACTCAATCGAGCCGAACTTCTTCCAGAGTAGGTGCAGTCCATCTACAAGACCAGGCACGGAAATAGAGAATGGCCCATGAGTCGGCATAGACTCGTACCCTTGCCTCAGAATTAAGGCCCTATTAAGACGCCTTGGTGCGGGGCCACTGCCATTAATGAAGTGTATGCGGCCGTTAGGATCACGAACTAGGGCGAAGAAATCACCTCCAATTCCTCCGAGATGTGGCAGTACAACAGTTAAAGCAAATGATGTAGCTATTGCAGCATCAACAGCATTACCTCCTTTTCTCAATACTTCAGTACCTATAACTGAAGCTAGTGGGTGCTCAGAAGCTACGACACCCCTGAGTGAGTAGAAGGGTGAACCATAAGTCATTACTTAGCGCCCGCTTAGATAGGGGGTAAGGAGGTATTATATGTATCTGAATCTTAATGAACGTTCAGACTAAGCATCCTTGAGTAATTACTAGGTTATAGCTAATTACGCACAACTAGTATTAGGAGTGCCTTTAAACTCCTTGATACAGTAATTCTTGGGAGGTATCTTAAGTACTTCATGGATTGTGGTGAGTGATATGCGTGTAGCTATTATCTACTACAGTAAGACCGGGAGGACAAGAAGCGTAGCAATGCAAATCAAGAAGAAACTAGTGGAGAGTGGTGCTATTGTGGACATCTATGAGTTGAGGCATGTTCGCGAGTACTCGAGATGGTTACTTCACTTTAACCCAAGGGTAATTTACGATACGCTGTCAGGTAGGTCAGTAGAGTTCAGCGGGATTAAGGGCTTTAATCCTGAAGTATATGACATAGTAATTATAGGGTCACCTATATGGTTCGGGACTGTAACCCCAGCTATTAAGTCATTTATTAGGACATTTAAGGGGAAGATTAGTAAGCCTGTGGCGTGCTTTACTACGGCTAATATCCGCAGTGACTACTCACTTAAGTTTAAGGAAGTACTAGAGTCAATGGGGTACAGAGTAGTTCTCCATGAGACGATAACTGATCCTGAGATCGAAGGAGAGCTAATTAATGAGTTCGTTAAGGGTATTTTAAAGGTACTGACCTCCTCAGAAAAACCTATGTAGTTACATACTCCGCCTTACAGCCAGCGATATCAGTGCTCCAGCCAGCACGCCAACTAGGAATGAAATTATGTTTACAACTACTATTTGCGGTACTTCCGTACTACTTACTTGACCCGTAGTTGTAGTCAATGTTGTTGTTGCCGTGGTTACTGTAGTTGTTGTAGTTACTGTTGTGGTCACTGTCACTGTTTCTTTGTGCTCTCTGGGTGTTGTGGTTGCTGATGGCTTAGGCTTAGTGAGTACTGAGTTGATTAAGAGTAGTGAGTAGGCAGATGCCTCCTCATACAGTCTTATCCTAGCTAGTGATTCATTAACTGTCTCAGCTCTCTCTAGGTACAGCATTGATAGTATGGGGGTTAAGCCAAGCTCCTGAACCCTCCCAGCAAGTACCTCAGCACCTTCTCTTGCATAAGGTGCTAGCTCTTCCTGAGTATTATAGTACGCGTGCATAGCTGATACGTCGTAGGTTAGTGCAGTAACTACATATGCGGCAGCTTCAATGTACTTGTCTTCAGCTATGAGCTCCATTGCCTTGGTAATGTCTACTCCATAGCTCCTACCACCTAAGCTACTCAGGTACGCGTCGACACTAACAGTAAAGTATAGTAGTGTATTAACTCCCTTAGCTAGGAGCTCCTTACTGAGCACAGTGCCTTCAGTTACGTTCATCGCCATACCTAAGTAGCTGTAGGCTGTCTTAGCTCTCCAGTAGGCGTATATAGCGTAGTAGAGGGCGTCACTACCTACTGAGGGGGGATAGAGCCTAGCACTATATACAGCACTGAGTGATTCATTAGCATCAATCAGCCTCTGGTAAGCAGCTATAGCTAGCTGGAGCCTAACGTCAGTTACTGGCTTGCGTGACAGCTCACTAAAGAGAGTCTTAGTAGTGTTTATGAGTTCCTCAGACACTTCCGCGTACCTCAGTGCCTCACTCCTGAGCAGTGATATCACGTCCTGAGTAGTCAGTCCCTTACTCGCCTTAGCTAGTGACGCTAAGTATGAAGCAAGTATGGTTGCTTGAAAGGCCTCAGACGCAGCACTATAGTACTTTCCCTCACTAAGTAGTGTCTTATAATTACTTAAGTGGGTGTCCACTTCATTCATTAGCTTAGTGAGAGCGCCCGACTCCTTGAGGAGTGACTTAGCTAGACTTAAGTTCGACTCAGCAGACTCGAACATGTACTCACCTAAGTTAGTAAATACCTCCTTAAACCAGCTGGGGTATCCACGCTTGAACTCAGGTAGCTTGAGTTCCCTACCAGTAAAGTACTTATATGCCTCAGCTACGCTACCGACTTCAATAACTTTAACACCTAGCTTCTCACCGAGCTCAGTAACATTAACTGTTACAGGCACGATTCTCTCAGTAATGATGACTGCACCATCAACAGTCTTATTCTCAACAACTCTTCTGAACTCCTTAATCACTGACTGGCCTTTAGGTATCAGGAACACTTTAACACCAGCTTCAGCCATAGCCTCGAGTTTTTCAGGGACGCCACCTACTGGGCCTATAGTTCCGTCAGGCTCTATCATTCCAGTCATAGAGACATTGGGGAGCAGGTCAGCTCCAGTTAGTAAGGCTAGAAGCGCTACTGTCGTAGCCCCACTAGCACTGGGACCCCCAACAACTATGGACTTGGACCTGAACCTAACGAAGAAATCGTAATTTTTCATACTTACCCCAGCCAGCGTGGAGGCAATCATAGCAGCAACTCTAGTAGCTGCCTGCATATCAATCTGAGTTAGAGGTTCGGCAGAGAAGTATACAGTGCCATTCCCAGGCCATCCAGCACCAGCTAATAGCTCAGTAGCTACCCCATGCATAACGCCTTTTTCATCAACATAAACAGCTGGAACTTTAAGCACGATGAACCTCTGCCCTGCATACCTATTGCTCGATGCCTCACTACTTAAAGGAAGCGGAGTAATGAGCGTGTACGCAGTCAGCATAATAATTAAAGCGAGCACACCCAATTTCGTGATGGCGTGATTCACCCCTAACTTCACCTGCATCACCACACACTATACGGGGAAGGCATTAATTAAGATAAATTAACTTACCGACCAAGCATGGTGGCTAGTTTCAAGTAATACATGCGGTGAAAGCTTGTACTAGCAAGCACTCTTGCTTGTGTAGAGTTGGGCTGCAATCATATATTAGCTTAGCTCAAATACAACACTCACCGAAGTATTTATCTCTAAACTCTCTACTTTTTCAGTACGGTAGCTGATTTTATGGATAATGCAGTTGACCTGCAGAGTAATGTTGTACGTTCCTGGCTTCATAGCTATTTCAGAAAGGTCTATCCAGTGCTTGTAAGTATAGCCAGGCAATATGTACGATGCATTCTCTCTAATCCATGGGCAGATCTCCCTATCATATATGATAGCTTCTCTGCCACCGGGTTTCTGCACTAATATCGAGCAGGAGGTCGTAGGCATTAATACTGAAGCAGCTAGGAATGGCTCTCCTACGTAGACCAGCTCGTAGAGTATTTTGGGATTCTTAAGTGTGGCGTTTTCAGGCACAATTAACCTAATTAACCAACTACCTGATTGCCTAGTAATTATTTTCTTTGCTGCCCTAACACAACCTCTACTAACCAGAAAATAGAGCTTACCATCCCTATACTGCAGTCCTACCTTAGGACATGAGTGCTTACTCACTACAAGAGACTTCTTTGCAGGTGTACCAGTACATGCATAGTATATCTGAAGTACCTCGGTAGCACCATCAGGAAACAAAACCAAGAACCAATCGCCCAAGCACCCAGTAGTAGTTATTGGCAACCTAACGAACTCTACTTCCTTAAGCACTACACCTTTGCTTAAGTTCGTTCCTGAAGTAACTGGACCTATATAGTACTCTACACCATTAATTATAGTCGTTGCAGGTGTCTTGGTGCAGCACGGGCTGATTCCTACGCCCGCATAATTACTGAAGACTACGTATACTGCGGGGATTAATACTGCTGTCATAACTGCTAAGACAGCTATGACCCTACGGGTGATTCGCCCCACCAACCCACCTGACTTAACTGTGGGCAGCGCTCCTTAAGTAATTAAACTTTCGAACACCTGCGCAATGACTCGTGAACTACTTGCTGAAGTTAATTATTGTGTAAATGTATGGTGAGAGAAACGCAAGTAGCATTAGTGCAGCCACGAAGTTCAGACTAAGTACGCATACTATAAATAATGCAATAGCAATTAAAGCCATTATGAGAAGTGGAGTGTCAATACTTAGCAGGTCTTCATGGGGTCCCTTAGGGGTTATTCTGTATGGCATTTTCTTCCTGATGAAGCCTAGGATAGAGTATACAGCTAGCAGTGGAATCAGTGATGAGTGGAATGCTGCCTGCCTGCCAATCATGAAGGCGATCTTCTTTACTGAGCCAAGACCTAAGTCCCTAGCTACTTGAATCTCAATTACTGAGTAGAATGCTGTTAATGCTATCACAGCAATTCCAAGGGCAATAGCTACGGGTGAGTGTAAGAGTGCCATAATACCTACGTGACCCTCAGTTACAGCAGCTGCAGTTGCTAGGAGCATTGAGGTCAAGACAGGTATGCTTATTGCTGGCTGCAGCATGTAGATAATCATCTCTAATTTCTTCAGTGCACTAATAGGTGCTTTAATAATTCTCCAAAACATTCTTGAGAGTACTTCAGAGGTTCCGTATGCCCACCTGCACTGCTGTATTCTGAATGCAGTGTACTTTGAGGGTACTAGTACGTCAAGGTAGCACCCATTAAGTACCTTAGGCTCAATACCCTTAGTAGCTAATTTAGTTCCTAGCCAAATGTCATCCTGTATAATTCCTGGGCCCCATCCATTAACTGATTCAAGTACTTCTTTCTTATATATTGTTCCTGAGCCAAGCGGAAATACGAACAAGTTGAGTGCTGACCTGAGTGTGTGGTACATGAATGAGTACATAGTAGTTATGTATGCTAGTGCTTCACCTAATTTGGTTTTCTTATTGTAGTACCCCCTCCAAGGAATTACGAGTACGTCATGACTTCCTAAACTATCAATTATCTTTCTTGATATTTCAGGACCTAACATGGCATCAGCATCTACGTACATAACATAAGTGCCCTTAGCTAGTCTGAAGCCGTAGTCAAGAGCTGCTGACCTACCACCTCTGCTTTCTTTTCTCTTAATAACCCTCACATTACTGTAGGGGAGCTTTGATGCCAGCTTCCTTACATAGTCCTCGCTATCGTCACTAATAACGAGTATCTCAACACCATTGACCTCCCTGAGACTCTTAAGCCCGTCTCTAACGGTCTTGACTACAAGATCTATTGGCTCATTCTTAATTGGTATGACAACAGTAAGCAAGTACTTACTCCCACCATTAAATAAGGCATTCCTAGATGTTCTCCCTCTACTCAATAGTAACTTGTGCTTAACCCTAAAGTACATGAGACCTAAAAGGCTGTGATAACTCAGTAAAAATATGATTGTTACCTCAGCAATAATTAGTGAAGTAAGTGTGAGTAAGGGGAGGCTAATTGATGTAGCGTAAGTATCTACGTAGAGAATAAAATTTAATCCTCCATTTATGTGTAGCGTATTAAATAACTCTCTCAAGTACCTCTGAAGGTTTTGAGCGAATAGGGTAAAATTCTGTAGATCATGAAGTGCAATATTAGCTAGGGATACCTTAGAGCTTAAGCACGTACATGCTGAAGGAGCAGCACTATCACTAATATACTTCATCCACTAACACCTATCTCTTGCCATGAATCTTTAACTCAGTCCTAAAAAATACTTAGATACCGCTTTTTAACTCTACTACTTAAGCCGCGGTATTATCATATTGCGACCTCCACACCTCTCTAGCTGTCAGCA
>CAYZJX010000062.1:0-7535 GCA_964479035.1 uncultured Desulfurococcaceae archaeon | reverse complement strand
GCATAGTTCCTGTAGCAGGAGTGAATACATCTACGCTAGCTAGCCCTAATTTTCTCTGAAGCGGGCCTTGCCTGAGCCTGACCTCTGACACTAGGTTGTAAGGAACACGCTCCTCTTTCCTCCACCACACACCAAATCTTGCATATATGTGGTCTTCTTCTATTCTAAATACTGCTGACTCGTAAAATCTCGGTATCCAGATACCAACAACTATTAGTGGAATCGCAATGCAGTTTAACGCTACCGTTAATCCAGCTAAGGTACTTAGTACGGAGATGATTACACATACAACAGCTGCAGGTATAAAATACAGTAGTGAGTACAGCCAGTAAATACGCTTGAGCTTAGGTGAAGGCTTAAACTCATCAACCAAGGATACCGTCCTCATTTAAACCCCCTCAAATTAATTTCCGTAATTCCCGCACTTCTATGATTCCCAGGTGTTATATTCATTTACCTTCTGCATGAACTTAATTATACATACTTTTATGTGCATAGTTACAGATATTACCTACAGCGTACTTAACAACTTGGGCTGAGCTATGCCCTGCACTAGAGCTGAAGTAATAATTTTAGTTGATGACTACGCAGGCTACAATATTAGGGGGCTGTTAGGACAGCACGGCCTCTCAGTACTTGTTAAGGTGCTAGAGAAGTCTGGCAGAACCTATAAGGTGCTTCTTGATGTAGGTCAAGACAGCAGCGCATTAATCCATAATTCCAAATTACTTGACATTGAGCTACATGATATTGACGTTATCGCCCTGTCGCACAGACACTACGATCACACAGGAGGTATCTTAGGTGTTCTTAAGAATATAGATAGAAGAGTTCCTGTAGTAGCACATCCTGATGTTCTAAAGCCAGGAATAGTAATTTATGAATCCAGGGTTGATTTTAATGCTGGGCTGCCATGTTCCGAGAGCGAGCTGAGGGAACTGAGTAACCTTATACTTGCTAGGACACCCATGCAGCTAGCACCCAGCATCTGGTGGCTAGGTGAAGTACCTAGAGCAACCAGTTACGAGAAGGAGCCTGACTGGTCCTATACTGTCAGTGAAGGGAAACTCATTAGGGACC
Organism: uncultured Desulfurococcaceae archaeon; assembly: GCA_964479035.1. Classification (GTDB taxonomy): domain Archaea; phylum Thermoproteota; class Thermoprotei_A; order Sulfolobales; family NBVN01; genus B83-G16. Next base: position 6,455 of record CAYZJX010000062.1, on the reverse strand, counting down.
CATTAAAGGATGACACGGGAATAGCGATATCTGTTGAGGGCTATGGAACTGTAGTAGTTGTTGGGTGCTCGCACTCAGGCATAGTAAATATTGTAGATCACGCATCTAAAGTAACAGGTGAAGTACCTAAGGCTGTTATTGGGGGGCTGCACCTCATTAGTGCCAGCGATGATGTAATTAAGAAAACAATTAGTGACTTACGTAGGTTAGGTGTTGAGGAAGTACACGTGGGTCACTGCACTGGCCTGAAGGCTGAGGCACTGCTAGCAATCGAATTTGGTGAGAAGTTTAAGAAGATATTCTCTGGCTATAAGGTAGTTTTTGGATCTAAGTAACACCTAGTCAAGCTAGGTCAGGTATCTGATGACCTGTCAGCATACCACACCTTATATCTTTTTGGCTTTAGCACACCGAGTATGTAGTCGAAGGCCCTCCACGGATCCGATCTGTCCCCACAGGTATATATGTCCAATGTAGCGTACCTGTACTCTACCCACGTATGAAGCGCTATGTGGGACTCTACAACAAGTATTACTACTGATACACCTCCCTTCTTACCCCCGACCTTCCAGGACTTGATGTCCAGTATATTCATATTAGCTACCTTAGCTGCCTTAATGCATGTATTCCTAAGTAATTCCTCGTCACCCAGTATTTTGGGGTCTATATCGTAGAGGTTAGCGAATACGTGTCTCCCAACTACCTTGTCCTCAGCTACTCTTACTTGAGCTACTCCCATTTTACTCACCTACTACACTGCCATATCCAATGCAAAGAGCATAAGCAGGCTATAAGCATTACCTTTTTGAAGAATTATTGAAGTACATAAACTTACTTCGAATTACCTCGTAGCGAATAATACTTAGCTTGAATTAATACCTTAGTGCCAGTCAAGAAATATTCATGTAAATTCTTTCATCAACTAAATCAATTGCGAAAGGGTAACTCAGTGAAGGGGGTGAGTCATCACCACTCAAGGTACCGCGAGCTTCATCACCTAATGTAATAGGGTTTTGGAATCTTAAAGGAATTAATTCAATTTAAACAAACACTTATTGGGCAGTAGAATGCTTGCTGTAGTTCTTAAGTCACCTGGCGTAATATCTGTAGAGGATGTGCCTGAACCTGAGGTTGCTTCTGGTTGGGTTAAGATCAGGGTTGAGGAAGTAGGTATTTGTGGTACTGATAAGGCCTTCTATAAAGGAAGTTATGTGCCTGGTAAGCTACCTATTATACCAGGACATGAGATTGCAGGAACTATAGTAGAGGTAGGTAGCGGGGTTCCTAAGGAATTATTAGGTGCTAGAGTTACTACTGAAATAAATATTTCGTGTGGGAGGTGCTGGTTCTGTCTTAATGGACTGAGGACTCACTGCCCGAACAGAGATGTGCTGGGGATCACAGTCAACGGTGGTATGGCTGAATACGTGATTACGCCGTACAGCAACATACATGTCGTGAGGAATTTAGATCCAGCTTCAGCTGCCTTTGTTGAACCACTTGCTGCTGTACTAGAGGCTATTAAGCTCGCACCTCCTGAGCCAGGCTCTAATATAGCTGTCATTGGAATAGGTACCATAGGCCTCCTCTTCCTTCAGGTACTGAGGTATTACTCACCTAACACATTAGTAGCCATAGCTAGACCTAACTCACCTAAGGCTAAGCTAGCTGAGTACGTGGGTGCTGATGTAGTCTTAACTTATGAAGAAGTACTTAAGTATATGAGGGGAAGTACCCCTGAGGGCCAGGGGTTTGACTACGTTGTTGAAGCAACAGGCAGCCCGGAGGGCCTTAATATTGCTGTTAATATTGCTAGGCCCAGAGCAGTTATAGCTGCTAAATCAACTCACGGAGAGCCCGTGGAGTTTGATTATACTGCAGCAGTCGTTAAGGAGTTGAGGATAGTTTGCAGTAGGTGCGGTCCATTCCAGCCAGCTATTAGGATGCTGGAGAGAGGTTTGGTAAGTATTAGAGATCTAGTGACCTCCACATATAGTTTAAGAGATGCTGAAGAAGCTTTTAAGAAGTCGTTTGAGAGAAGTCAAGTAAAAGTTCACTTAAGGCCTTAGCGGCTTTCCTTCTTCTTAATTAGCCTCGTAATTAAGCTTCTTCTCTTAATAAACTCTACTGACTTGGTATTTTCGGCTTCAGCATTAACTGACTTAATAAATTCCTCACCACCTAATTCCTTAATTAACTCAGGATTGTACCACTCATTAATATCCTTAACCAGCTTAGCCATCCTAACTGCTAAAGCACCTACATTAGCAGCATCACTAACTGACTCATGCTTTTCTAAGGCGTCATCAGTTCCTATGTAGTAGGCAAGTGCCCATGGAGGTATTATGAACCCCATGGAATTAAGTACAACCATTAAGTGCGCTATTGCCGAAATATTGCCGCTGTCAGCTCCTACAGCTATGAAGCCAGCTACTTTACCCTCAGCCCATGACCTGCCATCAACAAATATCATGTTTTCTAGGCACGTAATCCTGTCTATAAAGTTCTTTAAATGTCCTGCAGGACCATACCAGTATATTGGCGTAGCTATTATGAGTACCTCAGACCTGTATACTTTTTTAATTAATTCCTTGCCGCCATCATCGAGCACGCAGGGATACCTGCACGCATCTTGAATATCACTTAAGCACCCTATACATGGCTTAATCTCATAGTCGTACAGGTGTACTAGCTCAACTTCAGCATCTTCCCGCCTCGCTGCCTCAGCAGCTACCTTAAGTAACTTAAAGGTATTTCCGTACTTCCTTGGTGACGCATTAATAGCTAGTACATTTATTTTAGAGGGGGACACACTCAATCACCCTCGAGGACCACGTGTTTGTAGTACTACTTATTAAGCCTAGTAGTGTTGCGGTACTTAGTAAATAAGTGTTTTCAATTGCTATGTCTTGCTGGAGTTGTTAGTTAATCCTCTTGATAGCTCCATGTAAGTCTTCAGAACATTTTCAGCAATATAATTAACTACCTCATCCTGCACTTCCTCACCACGAATAACTGCTTCATAAATTTCAACGCACTTAGCTATGGTGTCCACACCCTCACTACCGACAATGTCCTTAAGTACTGCTAGGCACTCGCTTAAGGTACCTATTAAGTCTGTACAGAATGCCTTAAAGTGCACACCCAACTGCAGGACTACATACCTTAGTGCTAGTGTCCGGCAGAAGTCACTTCCACAGAGCTTACTGAGTAGCTCTATATGTGATGCCAGCTCACCTATGACCCCTAACCTCTCTCTTAGCTTAGAGTCTTTGAGCATCCCGACACAACATTATATAGTTCTTTACCTTATTATACTGTTGGGTCATGTAATGCCTGACTTGAGCATATTCTCAGCCACAGCTGAGGAGGTAGTTAAAGGTGAAGGAGCTGGCAAGGTTGTTAAACGTATTAACAAGGATTGCGCACTAATTATAGCTGAGTTTTCGGAGGACTCATACATAATTGCACTAAGGCCGGGCGGCATGACAAATACTATAGTGGCTAAGTTGGTCCCATCCACGAAAGCTACTGAAGTTCCATGGGAGTGCGGATACCTCGACTACGTACCTCACGGCTACTACATAGTATGTGAAAATCGGGAGTCCTTTAAGAGTAAACTAACTAGCAAATTAAGAAGCTTGAGAGAACTCGTTAAAGCAGGCAAGACTTAATGTACTAGCGTTGAGGGTGTCCTGCGCGGGGCCCCACCCTCACCGAATAGGTGAGGGTGGGTAGGGACAGTCATCCACCCAGCTACTGAATTACTTCTACATACTTTAAATGCTGGAAGTAAATTAAATTATTGTTAATTAAAACTGTGTGAGGTGCTTTCATGTCTGTTAAAGCTGTCTTCGTAGGCTTTGGTAATGTTGGTAGGGCTCTCCTTAAAGAATTAATTAACTCTAAGCTAGGTGTCGAGGTTGTTGGTGCTGTTTCATCAAGAGGAGGCGTCTTAATTAGCAGTCGTGAAGATCTGAGAGCGCTTTATGAGTTAGCAGTCAGCGACTTGAACTTAAGTAACCACCCTAGATTTAGGAATGGCTTAAGTATCAGTAATTTAATTAAGTATACAACTCCTGACTTAGCTTACATAGTAATTCCACCAAGCTATAAAACTGGTGAGCCGAACAAGTCCATCTACTATGAATTAGTTAATGCTGGCGCAAGCATAATTACTGCGGATAAAACAGTGCTAGCACATAACTACTGGGAATTCATGAACTATGCTTTTAGTAAGGGAGTATTCGTTGGCTACAGAGCTACTGTAGCTGCTGGAACACCCTTTACAGATGTTGCTGAAGGACTGCAGGGCAGGGAGGTTAAGTACTTTAAAGCTATGTTTAATATTACGGCAAACTACATCATCTCTTTAATGGAGAAGGGCCTCACCTACGAGGAAGCTGTGAGGAAGGCTATAGAGGTTAAGGTAGCTGAGCCCGACCCGACCATAGATACCCACGGCTGGGACCTAGCTGCTAAGGTAGCCATCATGGCATCAATATTGAGTGGCAAGAGCATAGCTATAAGTGACGTGCGTAGAGAGCCCCTAGAGAGTATGCCTGCAGAAGAAGTAGTAGCAGGACCTTCGAGAGGGTATAGAGTGAGATATTTAGGTGTAGCTGACTTAGAGAAGGGAACTTACTACGTAGGTCCTGAGAAGCTACCGCTCAATCACCCGCTAGCAGTGCTTGAAGGAATGTATAGTGGTGCTGAGCTAATTATTGAAGGTGAGCGCATGCTAGTTATAGGTCCTGCAGGACCTGCGTGGAGGACAGCTAAGGTAATGATAACGGATACTATTGAATACTTGAGGTGGCTTAAGAAGTAGTACTTATACGCAGGTGCTGCCGACATGTTAACTCATCAGCTACGTACTCTTAATTTATAGTTAACTTAATTTAGGTTTGCCTTTATTACTTAATGGTTATTGGGCATGAGTGAGAGGCCTGAAATTCTGAAGCTCATGGAGTTAAGGAAGAAGGCTCTGCTTGGTGGTGGTAAGGAAGCTATTGAGAAACAACATGCGAAGGGTAAGCTAACTGCTAGGGAGAGAATAGATCTCCTAGTAGACCCTAATTCTTTCTTAGAAGTCGATATGTTTGTTAGACATAGGGCTACTGAGTTCGGAATGGATAAGAGGTTCGCTTACGGAGATGGTGTAGTCACTGGGCTTGCTACAGTAGGAGGTAGGAGGGTAGTTGTTATAGCTCAGGACTTCACGTTCATGGGCGGCTCACTCGGCGAGATGCACGCAGCTAAAATAGTTAAGGCAATGAGCTACGCCCTTAGTTCTGGAGTACCTGTTATATTTCTTAATGACTCAGGAGGTGCTAGAATTCAGGAGGGAGTTGACTCATTGAAGGGCTACGGCGACATATTCTACATGAATGTAATGGCTTCTGGCGTCATACCTCAAATAGCTGCTATCATGGGCCCATGTGCTGGTGGGGCAGTTTACTCACCCGCACTAATGGACTTCATAGTAATGGTTAAGGGTACTTCATTCATGTTTATTACAGGCCCTAGGGTCGTTAAGGCAGCTATAGGTGAGGTAGTTAATGAGCAGCAACTGGGTGGGGCCGAAGTCCATGCTACTAAGTCTGGAATGGCCCACTTTATAGCTGGTAATGATGAGGAAGCAGTAGGAATAATTAAGAAGCTCCTCTCGTACCTTCCCAGCAACAACGCCGAGGACCCGCCTGTAGTTCCGACAGGTGACCCGCCTGATAGGGCTGATTCAGAGCTAGATTCTATTGTACCTGAGGACCCGAATCAAGCTTATGACATGAAGGAAGTAATTAGGAGAGTACTTGATAAGGATACTTTCTTTGAGGTCCACGAGCTCTGGGCTAGGAGCGCTATAGTTGGTTTTGGGAGACTTAATGGCAGGGTAGTGGGCGTAGTAGCTAATCAGCCAGCATACTTAGCTGGGGTTCTAGATATAGACTCGTCAGATAAAATAGCATCATTCGTTAGATTCTGTGATGATTTCAACATACCGATAGTAACGTTTGTTGATGTACCAGGCTACCTCCCGGGTACTAGGCAGGAACATGGTGGGATAATAAGGCATGGCGCAAAGGTGCTGTATGCCTACTCAGAGGCTACAGTACCTAAGCTAACAGTAATAGTTAGGAAAGCATATGGTGGAGCTTACATAGCTATGGGCTCCAAGCACTTGGGTGCTGACTTCGTAATTGCGTGGCCTACAGCTGAAATAGCTGTCATGGGTCCTGAGGGAGCTGCTCAAATAATTTGGAGGAGGGAGCTAGCAGCAGCTAAGAGTGATGAGGAAAGAAGGAAAATGCTTGAGAAGTTCGTGCAGGAATACAGAGAAAGGGTAGCTAATCCGTACGTAGCTGCTGGCAGGGGCTACATAGATGCTGTAGTGAAGCCCAGGGAGACGAGGCCCACACTAATTAAGGCCTTAGAGTACTTAATAAGCAAGAGAG
>CAYZJX010000061.1:0-7630 GCA_964479035.1 uncultured Desulfurococcaceae archaeon | reverse complement strand
CCGGCTTAGAAGGCCGGCGCCCTATCCTGGCTAGGCGACGGGCCCAGGAGCCTGTCACTATTTTTAGATTATTCTGGGGGTTCTTAAGCATTCTTTGAATTCAAGTTCGAGAATTAACCTAGAGTTTTATCTAGGTGTTTAAGTACTTGTTGATGTCTTCGACTTTATACTTGAAGTTCTTTAAAATTATCTTGCCTGCTATGTCATAAATCGCTTTTGCTTTTTTCAGGATTAAGTAGTCACTTGAACAGACTACGCCGCCAGTGCTTATGACTTCAATATCTGCTTTTTTAGCTAGCTTAACTTCTGCATCACTAATTAATTCCCTTATTATTTCCGCATGCCGCGCACTCCAGCTCACATTGCTATCCAGTACAATTGCTATACCACTTACATTTAATCTAGTTATTTCATCATTAAGCATTTCAAGTGCACTAAGAACTAGGGGTGTGGAAAAATCCTTAACATAAGCACTTCTAAGATCTCTTACAATACCGTCATCACATAAATATAAGGTTCTACATTCTATAGCTGAAACAATAGTTAAGATGGTATTATAGCCATCAATAATTAATTTGTCCCCTGGGCCCACATTATCTCTTATTTTATTCCTAATAGATACCACATCCTCATTCCTATGAATACATCGAAGTAATAAAGACCTCCACTCCCTACTTAGGGCGTACCTAGAAACAACAAAATCTAGTGATGCCTTTTGAGGGTAACCCCTATTAAGTAAGTACTTATAGTCCTTAATAGCATCAATGACTTTTCTCTCAAGTCTCCGCCAATTTTCTGTCATAGGTCTGACCTTAGGACCTACTCAGCATATCCTTCAATATAACCAGTATATCCTCCTTAACCCTACTACAGAATTTATCAGCAGGCTCCTTCACGAATCCTGAGGCATGATCCTTCTTGCCACCACCCTTTCCTCCATATCTAACTAGTATTTCGCTCAATAACTCCCTGGCATCGAGGTCTTTCGCTGCCTTAGTGCCAAGTGACAATTCTACTAGCGAACCTCCTCTTACTGGAACTACAACAAGTGCTACAATCTCAGGTGCTAGTGAATTCAATTTAATTAGCAACTCCCTAATAAGATCCTTGTCCGAGATGCTGAAGCACATAACACTAGCTTTAATTCCCTTATTAATCTCTACTGCCTCACCAAGTACCTGCTTCATTAGGGAATTCAATACCAGCTTACGGTAACTAGAAAGCATAGAGGCAGTACTTCTTAATTCATCTATAACAGCCTTTGCTCTCTGGACAACATCTCCACCAAGAATTGATGAAGCCTCAGCAAGCCTTAACTCTAGGTTCCTGGCGTACTCAAATACCTGTGTCCCTGCGACGTATTCTAACCTGACTACACCATCAGCTATTCTGTCGACATTAACTATTTTGATTGCGCCCACTTCCATAGTATTGCCTACATGCGTTCCAAAGCATGCTTCCGCATCTAACCCATCTATTTCAACAACCCTAATTACGGACTCTAGCGGCACACCTCCTTGATATAGCCTGAAGCCATACCTACGTTCTGCTTCGTACTTAGGAAGATACATAGACCTAACTCTTCTGCCTTCAATAATAACACTATTAGCTAGCTCCTCTATTCTTCGCACCTCATCCTTACTTAAGGGCTTATAGTGTGTTATGTCCAGCCTCGCTCTTTCCTCAGTTTTTTCAGCACCCGCTTGCCAGACGTGGTCCCCTAAAACCCGCCTGGCACAGCCTAATATTATATGTGTTGCTGTATGGTGTCTCATTAACTTATACCTGCGGCCCCAATCTATCCTTCCTATGACTACCTGCCCTATAAGGCTCTGTGGAATAGCTCTATCTAGCTTATGGATCACTATATTACTGATCTTCTGCACATCAAGTACCTTTACGGTATCACCTGACGGAAGTATAAGGTATCCTACATCAGCTGCCTGCCCACCTCCCTCAGGATAAAATGCTGTTTTATCAAGAACAACATAGGGTCCGTAAATCATTAGTACTGTAGCACTGAACTCCCTTACATACGGGTCCTCATGAAATAGGAGCCTAGTTGGACTAAGTTTATTTATTAATTCAGTTACTTCAGTAGGTACCTTAACCCTCTCAACCTGCTTAATGGGTGCACTACTGTGTCTCTTAGCAATTCTCGAATAGAAATCCCCTGGTACACTCAATTCAATACCATATTTGCTCGCAACTTCAGAAGCTATTTCAGGAGGAATACCATGACTGTTATAAAGTTCTATTAATTCATCTAAGCTTAAGCCCTTCTCGCCTTTCTTAACATACCTCCTCACTAATGAAGGAGCCCTTGATATTACTTCACTGTACTTCCGCGATTCATGGTCGATAACATCAACTATGTAATTCTTTCTTCTAATTAGCTGCGGATACAAAGAGCTCCAATACCCTATTTGCTTTAGAAAGAGCTCACTTAATACGTCCTCGCTCTTGAGTAGAACTAAAATTCTAAAGATTCTCCTCAACACCAGCCTAGCTAAGTAACCCTCACCTGTATTTGAAGGAACAACACCATCTGCTAACATCAAAGAAGCCGTCTTAATATGGTCGAGTAATGTGAATACATTGATAGTATCATCTAAATACCTAGCTATATCTTCTTTACTAAAATCAGATTCCGACGCTATGAGATCCAGCAGCTTAACTAAGTCATCCTTTTTCTTCGGATTTAACCTACCTATGTACTTAATAGCTACATTAAAGAACTCCTCAGGCGGTGATACTAGGCAGAGGGCTCTAAAATACTCATTAACTAAATCACCATATATAGCGTGAAATGCTGTAGGTGACTTCTGCGTAAGCCATGAAATTCTTTCTATACCGTATCCTGTGTCAACTATTTTAATAGGCATTTCAACATACTTGCCGTTCCTTACATCATACATCATGAATACTAGCGTAGCTACCTCAAGCCCACCAACAGATACTTCAAAACATGGGCCAGCATTTCCACCACCCTCCCACCACGACTCCTTAAACGTAATTTCGTCTTCAGGAACACCTAACTCATCAACAAAGAACTCCTTAGCATACTCAACTGTTTCATGCGTAAAGTAAACATACTTGCCCGGGTAGTTAAAGGCATGATGCCCCCCCATAATGAAGTTAGTTAAATGCCTTCCAAACGTATAACCTATGCTGTCAATATCCTCTAACCTTATGCAGGGCTGAGCAATAACTAGTGGGTTAGCCGGAGGCGGAATTATACCTGAAGTAACATGCGGTTGAAATACAACTATTGAAGCAATTGTTAGGTAAAGATCCTCTCTCCACCTTGCAACTACAGGATGTGGCTCTATTACTTCATGACCTCTCTTCCTAAAGAACTCCGTGAATTTATCTCTTGTTTCCTTAACTGATAACGGCCCTACCCGTAATTTAATGTTGAAGAAAGTATAATCAGTGCATGGAGCATCATTACAGTCATCTCTAGGTAACAGTGACCAAAAGTATGCTCCACAATACCTACACCTCCGTCTAGCATAACCCCGTTCCTTGAACATTCGAACTCTGTATATACTTGGATCTACCTGAAAACCCATTCTAATCCCCCATCTGTAAGTACTACCTTTAACTACGTATATAAACCGAATTTATTAATTACTTGAGGCATAAGACAAATTCCGAAGAATGTTACTAAAGAAAATTAGTAATATAGATCCAAATCACCTTTAAGCATGTAGCATACTCATCCAAATAGTGATGATATTCCTTCAGCAATTTCCTCTTCACTAACCTCCTCCTTCTCTTCCTCTTCCTCCTCTTTCTTCTCCTCAGCTGGAGCTGCTTGAGGCTGCGGTGCTGTTGGAGGTAGTGAAATGCTTAGCCCTAAGTCAGGTACCTTTTGCGCTAAATTAGCTGCTAATACCAGTGCTTTGGATAATGCACTCCTAATCACTATTTCCGCTGTTTCAGGTGTTAGCAAACCTATTTCAGATATTAGTGCTATTGCCCTTAAGTGAGCTCTTGCAATAGCACCTGGCAGTACTTCTGGCAATGGCAAGGCTGCCTCGGCTGCTAATTCTTTGGCTACACTTACCGCACCTATTAATTCGTTCTTAAACTCCTCAATATTAACTACCAATTTATCAGATGGTAGAACTAAGCCATTATCCCATACCACCTTAAGTCTCAGCTTAACATGAATAGGCCTAATGCCCAGCTTCCTAAGTAGCGAAGCAAGCTCCGGACTTATTGCATCCCCTGCTTTAGCGACTCTGGTATCCTTAGCAATCCATATAATGCCTTCACGTACTTGAGTTGGGACCTTTAGCTTGCCGAAAACTGACAGCATAGGACCTGGCTGAATACCTGTAGGGCCTTGAGGCAGGTATATGTCATCTGTTGCTTTATCACCTGGCTTAGCGTACCTTAGTGCTGTGTGCTTTTCAAGCATTAGTACTAGTTCATAGGCATTGAGATTAGTGAAAATAAATGCGTTAGTACCGGTTAAGTACGGCTCCAGCTTATCTAGATTCCTTAGTCCTATTTCCTTAGCTGCTCTTAGAAAGAGCGAATTCTTGTAAACTTTAATAAATCCGTACTTCTCAAGCTCTTTTTTGATTTGCTTATACTGTGGTGTAGGTATACCCTCCAGATCAATAAATCCTATGGTCTTGTAATTCTGTAGTAACTTCTTTAACTCCCCAACTGTTGCCTGCTTCTTAACTATTGCAGGTCTTACTCTAGTCTTCTGTACTTTCTCTTCTTTACTTAACTTCTCGAGCAGCTTCAGCATTTTTGCTCTAGTATTCCCCTTCATTACATGATCACCTCAATAGGTGGGCCCATTGTTGTCTTAACAAATACTCTTGTTGATGTCTCGAAAGGTCTCTTAAATTTTGTCTTTATATGTTCTATAACTGCCATAATGTTATCAACTATATCTTCCGCCTTCATGTTCTCTGTACCAACTCTGCAACCAACCCATACTTGCTCCTTATTCCTTAATCTAGTGGTATTTCTGTATCTCTTAATTAAAACTCTTATATCAGCACTTAATGGAACAGGTATAGGAGCCTTTCCTCTGGGGCCTAGTGCCGGACCGAGAAGTCTTCCCACAGTTGCCATTAAGTCTGCTTTTACAAGTACCCAATCATAAGTTCTTGCCAATTTTTTAATGGCTCTCCTACTAAAACCTTTAACATCATCTACACTTAAAGCATCGACATCTGCTTCCCTAGCTTTAATGAGCATATCTCCGTCTGCAACAACAAGAATTTTAGGTTCCTTACCTAGCCCTTTCGGTAAGTAGACAGCATCTCTAAATTTTATTTCAGGAGACTTCCTATCAACACCCTTAAATACTACTATTAATTCTACTGACTGCTTAAAGTTCCTCCCCTTGCCTAATTCAATAGCTTTCTTAACTGCATCAATTAGTGACTCACGTGTCAATGGCACCCCTTATCACCTAACTACTTTTCCATTCATTTTCATATTTAAGCAGTAATTCATCATGAACTCCATTCTCAATCTCCTTAATAATGTCCCTTGGTTCCTTGCCGTCAACTGTAACACCTATTGTAGCTGCAGACGAAAGTATAGTCTTAACTGCAGCCTTTAAGGACTTTGCCGTTAAATCACTCTTTTTCATTATAGCTATCTTAACTATATCCTCGAGTGAAACATTCCCTACCTTCTGGTGTGCAGGATCTCCGGAAGGTCCTGAAGCACCTGCTAACTTAAGTAAAAGTGAGGTTGTTGTAGGGGATTTAACCTCTATCCTATATTCTTTAGTGTCTGTATTTACGTGTATGTTGACAGTTACTTCAAGACCTTCAAATTTCTTGGTTAGTTCATTAATTTTATTAATAACTTCATTTACATCCAGTCCATATTGGCTTATAGAAGGACCTAGCGGAGGTGAGGGGCTAGCTTTACCACCTTGCACTTTTGACCGTATCATCTTCCACGGCATGCGACATCACTTCCTCTTAATTACCCTTATATCATCACCTGGAACTGTAGCCTCCATTTTATAGGAGGCTTCGAGTATGTTGAGTGTGACTACGTTCTTCTGCACATCTACAGATATAACTGAAGCTTTTAAGCCTTTAAATGGACCTGAAATAATTTCTACGATATCTCCAGGCTTTACCTCCTCGACGGGTCGCTTAACCTTTATTAATCTCTCGACCTCTTCCTTCTTCAGCGACCCCATTGCCTTCCCTTTAACGTGCTTTATATCACGTGCTATTCTATGAACTACATGTAGCCCTTCTGCTTCAATAACTATATATCCCTTTATTTCGGGTGGTACGACAATAGCGTACAGACCTCCTACCTTCATACCCCTAGCTATCGACTCAAGCATCAATGCCACATTAGCTTCCTGACCAGCCGTAGTCCTAAGCACAACGTATTTTATCGGCCAGCTACCCTTACTGCCTTCCTCACCCACCTGCACCACCCTGAACAAACGTTAGTGCTAGGTGTATTAAGAAGCCCACTACACCTGCCAGCAATATACCTCCTATAGTTATCTTAAATAGTAGCTTATACTCATCAGGCTCAGGCTTTTCAGCTATAGCAAATATTCTCCTCCACGCCTCTAACAGCTCTCTTACCCCCACCACTTACCTACCTCGCCTTGAACTCATTGTTCAAGCAACTTATTAAGTATTTCATTAGGATCATACTTAATTAAGTCTTCATATCCTTGACCAATACCGACGTAAAGTATAGGCTTTCCTACAGTCATAATAATGCTGAGTGCCGAACCTCCCTTGGCATCGGCATCTAGCTTAGTAAGTATTACAGCATCAACACCTACTGCCTTATCAAAAAAAGAGGCTTGCTGAATAGCATCATTACCTGTTAATGCATCAAGAACAAGTATTTTCATGTCAGGTTTTACTACCCTAACAACCTTTCTAATTTCATTCATTAAATCTACATCAGTATGCATCCTACCTGCTGTATCTATTAAGACTACATCTAAGAAGTTCCTCTCAGCATGAATTACTCCATCCTTAGCTACAGCTGCTGGATCAGCACCGTACTTCCCCTTAATAAATGGCACTGATAGTCTTTTAGCATGAATTTCGAGCTGCTCCTGAGCGCCAGCCCTAAAAGTATCTGCAGCTACAATTACAGATCTTAATCCCTCTCTTCTTAACTTATAGGCAACTTTAGCTATAGTTGTTGTCTTACCTACACCATTTACTCCAAGAAATACTACTTTGAATGGCTTGGTTCCTTCCCTAATCATTTCAGTAAGATCCTTGTTAGGCTCACCTCTTACAAGCAAGTCATATATAGTATTACGTATTTTCGACTTAACTACGTCTTCAGACCCACCAAATCTACTTAATTTCGTTCCTACAAGCTCCTGCTTTAATTTCTCTTTAAGCAACTCAACTACATCATAAGCTACATCACCTTCTAAGAGAGTTATCTCAACTTCAGAAAATATATTCTCAAATTCTTCTTCACTCAATTCTTTCTTGGTTATTACATCCCCCAGCTTTCTACTTAAGTCAGTAAAAGCCTTTCTTATTCTGTTGAACATTATACCTCACTCTAGTAGATCCTCTGTTAATTAGAGATTAAATAAGTTCTCGAAATTTCTGCAATTGGGTACGGAAGTATTCTT
>CAYZJX010000060.1:0-7654 GCA_964479035.1 uncultured Desulfurococcaceae archaeon | reverse complement strand
CATGTAATAGTCCCTAAATTCGCATAGAGTGTTAAGCTAAACTACTTAACTTTTACTGCAGAATTTTTACGTGAAGGCTGATCAAGCATGAAGGTTGCAGTAACTAAATCATCTGCCCTCATAATAGTTGATATTCAGAATGACTTCTGTGCCGAGGATGGTGTACTGCCCGTTCCCGGATGCCGCAGTATAGTTGAGAATGTAAATAAGTACATAGAAGTATTTGAGCGCAAAGGACAGATTATTGCGGCTAGCAGGGATTGGCATCCTCCGAATCATATTTCATTTAAAGTAAGAGGAGGTCCGTGGCCACCTCACTGCATTCAGTGGAGTAAGGGAGCTGAGTTCTATCCTGAGCTTAAGTTACCTAAGGAAGTACTGATTATTTCTAAGGGGACTAATCCTGACGCAGAGGCGTACTCAGCATTTGACGGAACAGAGCTTCACTATCTACTATCGAAGCGCGGCATAAGAAGAATATTTGTGTGTGGTGTAGCAACAGATTACTGCGTAAGAGCCACTGTAATGGACGCACTGAAGCTAGGGTATGAGGTAATATTATTAAGTGATGCGATAGCAGGGGTTAGTGACGAATCATCACGGAAGGCAGTCTTAGAAATGATTAGAAGTGGTGCAGTACTAGCTGAATTTAAGGAAATATTGATTGAGTAGGTAATACCTGTGAAAGCACTTAAGCTACCTGAGTACCTAAGAGAGAAATTACGTGAAAACATAGGTGTTCTCATTGAAGGCACTAACCACAGGTCTGTGGCCCTGGGTGCTTTAAGTACACTAAAAAACTGCAACCTAGTTATAGCTGTTGGTGATGTTGTCTGCAGCTCTCTTATAGCTGCTGGAGGAATCCCTAATATATGTATTATAGATGGTAAGTCGAGAAGGGAAGCATCACGAATTAGTATAAATAGTAAATTATTTGACCTCGTGCTACAGGCTGAGAACCCGCCTGGCTACATAACTGAAGAGGCTAGTGGGAAGATAAGGGAGGGTGTTGATAAGGTCTTAAGCAGTAGTCTCAAGCTGAAGGTATTAATTATTATTGATGGTGAGGAAGATCTCCTCGCATTGCCAGCATTATTAAGTGTGAGAGATGGTGATTGCATTGTATACGGTATCCCAGACAGAGGAATTACCATAATTCAAGTAGATAGTAGAGTGAGAAAATTAGTTAAGGAAGTTATAAGCAAGTTTGAGAAATCAGATATTTAATGTACTATACTTATCCTGACTTAGTGAATATCCTAGCAATTGCTAACGCAACTGATGCTGAAATTGCAATAACTGCTACATACAATAAAGTAATCCACATAACTCCCATGTTTTCAGTCCACATACCGGGAAATGACTGAGTATTCAACCCACCCACAGGTGCTTCTGGGTTAAGTACCTGACTACCTAGTTCTTGTGAAGCAATAATTAAGTAACCGCGAGTAGTTACTAGAGCCAACTCATAGAAGTATATTGAGTCAGTATAGCTGTACTTCCTCATGCTGTCACCACGCTCTATGTAAGCTAGTGCAGCAATTGGTGTGAAGCCTCTTTTATCGCACGTTACTGCAGCTATTAGCGATTCATTTCTTAACACATCAGCTATAATACTCGCATTTTTAGTAAATGCTGAATCAAGTGCCGAAGTAACCTGTGCCATCAGTCGCGTAGCTAAAGCTAGAGCCTTAAAAATATCAGTGTCCAGGTAATCTTCAGCCTTACCAACTAACTGAAGTATACTTGATGCTTCTACAAATCCTGTAAGTGACTCAATATAAGAAGCTGACGTTCTAGCATAGTATATGAGCACTGAAGCCGCTTCCCTAACATCATCTAATTTCACCGATATACCTGACTTACCTACACTGCTAATGATTTTCATCCAGTCTAATGCGCTCTCTGATCTCCACATGACATATGCCGCCCTCCAGGCAACATCCTTCAGCGACTCATTTCGGGCTGCCCCACATAGGGATTCAAGGCTATCTCCTGCATCATCGATCCTACCAGCTACTTCGGTGAGTATTGCTAATTCATTGATATCAATTACAGTACCAATAGAATTAAGCAACTGCTGGTACTCACTCCTCACCATAGACAATTTATTCTCGGCTTCACTAATTACCTCACTAACCGATAAATTACCTAATTCAATGCAAGCAAGTTTAAAGGCTGCATCAATATTAATTACGGCTACGAAATAATCTGATGCTGCCGAGTAATATCTTCCAGCTGACAAGTCAAGCTCTCCTCTCGAGCTAAACTCCTCGGCTTTAGTGAGTAGCTCCTTAATACTAACTAGCTTCTCTTCAGGTAATGTGCTAAGTACCCCAAGTAAGGAGTGCCTTAAGCTAATGTAGCTGTTCTTAAATTTTGTCACCCAATTCTTCACTGTACTTAGTACTGACTTAGGTAGTGAGTACTCCTCAGGTGCTGGTCTAGCAACACTAATACCGAACCACTTCAATGCGTCAAAGACCGTAGCTACTTCAATAACCTTGATTCCTTTATTCTTTCCTAATTCTACTACATCTATGTACTTACCTGAAGATAGACTTAAGGACTCTCTCTGACCAAGCGGAATTAGCATTATTTCAGCGCCAACTTTCACCGCAGCATCCAGTTTCTCAGGTATACCCCCAACAGCACCAATAGTTCCATCAGGAAGTATCATTCCAGTAATAACTACTGACTTATCAATAGGCTTATTTAGTAGTGCAGCTACTAGAGCTATAGTCATGGCGGCCCCCGCTGATGGACCTCCTACAATTGTAGTGTTTGCCTTAATACAAATGAAGTAGTCGTAACTGAAGTAGTTGGTTCCAGCTATGTACGATGCGATAAGTGCCGCCATCCTCGCTGATGCTTGAACATCAACTTCAGATAAAGGCATTGCTGATACATATACTACCCCACTTCCTCTACAAACCTTAACTGTTAGTACTGAAGGTGTGCCAACGTACTTCCCATTTTCTTGTGCAACAGCTAAAACATACATGCTCCTCTCAACAGGAAAGCCTGCTACCTGTGTGCTATAATTTACGGGTGGACTTAACTGAATAGCGCTTACTGACGTTAGGGTGGACATAAGCAGCATGAAAGTAAGCACATACAGCAGTATTTCTTTATTCAATTACACACCCGTTTACACACTCCTACACCTAAATATAATAACTCTTCTACAGTAGTATCGGTGATGCCGAAGTATATTGTAGTAGAGCACCTAGAACCATGTATATCACCGTGGCTGCTTAGTGAGTACTCTTATATCATTAATTTGTTCCGGGATTCAAGCCTTCAGGTAATCTTTACTAATGTTAGAAGATTAAGTGATTATAATATGCTTAAAGAGTACCAGGTGCATATCTTTAACTCATCCATTACAAGTAATACTCTTCTTAAAGACCTAGGTATCAACAGTATAATAGTACTTGACCCTAAGGCCGAGAAACCCTTAAGAAGTAATGATGCTGCACTTGCTGACGCTATAGTTATTGGCGGTATAATGGGTGACCACCCACCTAAGGGTCGCACATGGGAACTAATTACATCAAGAATGCCCGGAGCTAAGCCTAGAAACCTCGGGAAGAAGCAACTAACTATTGCTGGAGCTGCTTATGTACTAAAGGAAGTACTAAAAGGCATAGAACTTGATAAAATAACTATTAGAGAAGGCCTAACTATAACACTCAAGCTAGGTAAGTATGAATTACTGATTGAGCTACCTTACGCTTTTCCATACGTTAACGATAGGCCTGTTCTGCCGAGAAACTATGTTGAGGTAGTAGCTAGGAAGTCATTGATTTTTGAAGGTAGTGGGGCTTGTAGAGATGAGCATGATTAAGGTACAAGGCAGGAAATTAATATGGGTAGGTAAGGATGTTGAGCCGCCTCTAATCGGTACAGTAGCATTTGGCGTCATTGATAGGGGCACCAATCTAATTCAGGTAAGACCTGTGAGCTTTTGTGTACTCTCATGTATTTTCTGCTCAACAGATGCCGGACCTAGGTCGCACTGGAGGCAGACAGAGTACATTGTCGATCTGGATCTACTCATTGAGTGGGTTAAGGCTATAGTTAAGTTTAAGGGCACTGGTGTCGAGGCCCACATAGATACAGTAGGAGATCCCCTTCTCTACCACAAATTGCCTGACTTAATTCATGAATTAAAGTCTATTGACGGTATTAGAGTAGTTAGCCTACAAACTCATGCTGCAACATTAACCACTAAGTTAGCTGACAAACTTGCTGCAGCAGGTCTCGACAGAATAAACCTCAGTATAGATACATTAGACAGTGGTAAGGCCGCATACCTCTGCGCAACTAATTGGTACAGAGTAGAGAAGGTCATGGATGTCGCAGAGTACATAGTTAGAAGTACAGGCACTGACGTACTGCTGGCACCATTGCTTCTACCAGGAATAAACGATAATGACATACCGAAAATTATTGAATGGGGGTTAAGAATAGGTGTTGGTAGGAAATTCCCTCCCTTCGGTATACAGAAGTTCTTAAGGCATAAGCACGGCCGTGTTCCTAAAGGTATTAGGAATATGAGTTGGAAGGAATTTAATTCATACTTGAGAAAGCTTGAAGAGAAATATAGGGTTAAGTTACTGCTTAGTGAAGAAGACTTCGCGATTAAAAAAGCGCGCATAGTACCTATTATGTATGAAGCAGGGAGAAAAATTAAGGTTAAGATCATAGCTCCGGGCTGGTTAAAGAACGAGTGGCTTGCCGTACCAGTAGGTAGGGAGGAGAGCCGTGTAATAACGGTTTTAGGGAAGGACCTCCCTATAGGCGCTAAATTAAGTGTTAGAATTATTTCCAATAAACACAACATATACTTAGCTGAACCCGTGTAACACCTATCCATGCAGTTAGGTGAGTGAACTTTTATTAACTTAAGATCTAAATTCCCAATAAGCCCTATACTAGTGGTGATGTAACGCATCCTTGCTGAATATGATGAATGCGAATCCCTCTGAAGACACCTAGTGTGAGTTACGTAGTTACACTTGCTATGTAATCCTTACTAAGTCAGCCCTGTATATGTACTTAAAGGGAGCGTAGTCTAATACCTTGACCACTTCCTCAACCCTCACCTTCTCCCTAGAGTACCTCATGACCTCCTCAATTAATTCGCTGCGGTCCCTAGCTATGCAGTACACGTGAAGTACTCCACCAACCTTAACCTTGCTCAATACCTTAGGAATGTACTCTACTGCTTTATGAGGCAGATTCATTATTATTCTATCGATACAATTATCTTTTATTAATTCAATAAGTCTTAGCGCATCACCAACAATTGCTACGAATTCGCCCTTCAATTTCTTTCGATTTAATTCTATAGACTTAAGGAAGCACATTATAGCACTAGGATTTAAGTCAACAACATAAACCCTACACCTCCTTAATGTAAGAATGTGAAGAGCGAATGGCCCAACACCAGCAAATAGGTCTATGATGACTTCATCATTACTTACCTTTGTAGCTACTCTCCTGTGCTCTTCGGACAGTGAAGGATTGTAGTAAGCTTTCTTAACATCTACGTAAATTCGAACCCCATATTCCTTGTGTATGGTCCATGACCTATCCTCACCTCCTAAGTGAATTAAGTCCATTAAACGATAATCACCTACAATACCTCGAGTTGCGTAAACTACCTTAACATTTTTAGCGACCTTCATTATTGCATTTGCTACCGCCCTACCATAAGGAAGCAGTTCGTGAGGTAGGTGAATTACAGCTATATCTCCTATAATGAAGTAAGACCTAGGCAACCTATTGACCACATCCTCAGGCAGTATACCCTTAAGCAAGTCCTTGTAAGTAAGACCTCTACTTATTTCCTCAAATTCATCTTCACACAACTCCCACTCAATGTCCTGCAATAAATTGCTTAGTTCACTGGAGCTAGCCCGTGTTAATGGTATTTTAACGAACTCTTTATTCCTTTTTAATTTAAGGTCAGTCCTGATAAATTCTGCACTCCTTAAGATTTTAAGTACTTTAGAACACTCACTGCTACGTACCTTAATACACTTCGACTTCAACTATTGTACACCCTAAGGTATAGTCTAGGATAATACTTTAATCTAGGAGAATAATTGTTTTATGTGATAGAGCTTGAAAATAGGTATTGTCTGCAAGCCTGGGAGCTCTGAGGCATTAGATCTTGCTAGCAGAGTAATTAGATATGTCGAAAGTAAGGGTATCGATGCTTACTTAGACAATAGGCTAAGCGAGAGCTTAAGGTGGGATAAGTTTTTTGAGCTTGGGAGAGACCGCGTTGACTACATAATAATAATCGGAGGCGACGGCACGGTCCTCAGAACGCTGCATCTATTAGGAGATAATGTAATCCCTATAATAACTATTAGGTATGGTAAGAGGGGTTTCTTATGCGATGTAGCACCTTTCGAGTATAAGTCAGTTATAGATAGGCTTCTTGAAGGCAGGTACAGGTTAGTAGAATACATGAGGCTCTCGGGAGAAGTAAAAGGTAGGTACAGACTTAATTATATTCTTAATGACTATGTAATCACAACTGCTGGCGCGGCTAGAGCTAAGGTAGCTCGGGTTCACGTCATGAAAAACAATGAACCTGTATATTACCTCGTTGGTGATGGAGTGATCGTAGCTCCACCATTAGGATCCACAGCATACAATCTTGCTGCTGGTGGCCCAGTTATTGACCCAGAGATGCATGCTATCATAGTAACGCCGCTAGCTCCAATTACTTTCTGTTCCCGCACTGTAGTTTTACCTCCCAGCACTTCTGTCAGAATAATAGTCTCTAAGGACTCTCCGAAACTTGTGCTCATAGGTGATGGAGCATTTACTATAGAGCTCGATAAGGGAGATGAGGTAATAATTAGAAAAGCACCCACTAACGCTGTCTTCGCACGCTTCTTTATGAGGGACTTTTATGTTAAGCTCTTTGAAAGATGCATGTAACGAGGCATACGTACTTGACGCAGCAGGTCTCTTCGCCTCACTCCCACTGAGACTCCCCGAAAGCAGCTACACAACCCCACTAGTGGTTGCAGAAGTCATAGATCAGGAAAGTAGGAAGTCCTTGGAATTCGCTCTGGTGTCGGGTAAGTTAGTAGTAGCTGACCCACCTAGAGAAAGTATTGAGAAAGTTAAGAAAATAGCAGAGAATATCGGTGAGCTAGGTAACCTGTCAGAAGCAGATATTTCAATTTTAGCATTAACACATGCGCTCTTAAGTAAGTGCTCTAAAGTAGTAGTTATAACTGATGACAAATCAGTTCAAAATATAGCCCTATACTTGGGTGCTCAAGTACATGGCATTAAAAGAAAAGCAATAAGAAGACCCAGAAAAGCCACTTACGTATGCCCTGCGTGTGGTTATGAGGGTAGCAAGGCCGGTTTCTGCCCTATATGCGGGCAGAAACTACGTAAAAAACTCAAGAATTAAATAATAACACAAGAACCTACCACTGCTATGCTCAGGCAATACTACCTCTACCTTCTTTCATCACCCAATAGAGCTTGAATTACACGACTAATGAAACATTGTGAAGGAAGTTCTAAGAATCTTGGATGTTGATCAATAGCAGGTTTTGGTGCGGCGGCCGGGATTTGAACCCGGGATTTCCGGCGTGGCAGGCCGGCGTCC
>CAYZJX010000059.1:2412-7836 GCA_964479035.1 uncultured Desulfurococcaceae archaeon | reverse complement strand
TCGTAGGTGTTGGTGTTGGTGCAGGCCTACTAGCCAAATACCCAGCAACACCAGCCACAATTACAACGATTATTATAACTGCTGCAATAACGCCCTTAGATACGCCGAATCTAAATCTAAGGTTCAGAAGTACCACCTCAAGAATTTATAACATTGCTCACTTAAATATCTTTTACTGTATATAAAAGGAGGTTAGTACATTTATTTACATGATATTGTTTAACTGTGTATGCAATATATTATTGATTGATGCAGTAATTTACTGTTTTATATTAACGTTGCATCGAAATTTTATTAGTTGTTCTTATGGATAGCCTTGGTTTAATCTATTAAATAAGTGCTTTCTGCTGTGCTTAATTCCTATTCTTGCAAGTGATTCGGCTATCTTGAATGTTACTTCTGACGGATCTATAACTGGTACGTTAAGTTTTTTGCTCAATTTTTCTGCCATACCTATGAAACCTCCGCACCCAAGAACTATTACGTCGGCGCCGTACTCATCTACGGCTTTTCTTCCTTCATTTAATAATAGCTCCATAACCTTTTCTTTATCTTTCCTTAACTCAAGCACACCAATATCTATGCCTCCAGTATATACTACTCTCTTATCTATACCTAATTCGACTGCTCTCCTATAGTAAAGTAATTTGGCATTTGATCCTGTTGATATAATCGCTATCCTGAACCCTAGTAATAGTGCAATATTTATCGAGGTCTCACCTATGCCTAGAATTAACGTATTGGATACTTCTCTGGCTGCATAGAGACCTGGATCATCAAAGCAATTAATTATTATTGCATTAAATCCTTCCTTATCAGCTTTGATAACCTCGTTAACTACATAGTGTGCAGCGTAATCTCTGTCATAGTTACTCTCAATGACCTTTGGTCCTTCCTTAATATTCCTCACAACAATCTCAGTTTCAGGAGAGGCTATTTTCGTGAGGCAATTGTATGTTAATTTATTCCAGACCTCAGTAGCTACGGGATTTAATACAAGTATGCGAATCAATTTATCACCTACACATTAATTAGTTCAAATAGAAATATTAGGGTAATCCTTAAAATGCTCTTGGTGTTCTCACATGTATGTAATCAAGTCTCGTGAGGATGCAGAGAACTTAGTTTTAGGAGCAACAGTTCTAGGCACAGGCGGTGGCGGAGACCCCGCTGAAGGCCTAAAACTACTGGAGGAGGTGCTACGTGAGGGTAAGGAAATTAAAGTTATAGACCTTGAGGAACTTCCTGAAGACTCTATTGTAGTTACAGCATATTACATAGGTACAATAGCTCCTACAGCTAAGGCTAAGAAACCAGCTAAAATAAAGGAACCTGTTAAGGTCGCCTTAAATGAATTAGAAAAGCTACTTGGTAAGAAGGTATCAGCTCTAGTAGCCTGTGAGTTAGGTGGGGGAAATACTCCTGTAGCACTACGTATTGCTGCTGAATTAGGGCTCCCTGTAGTTGATGGAGATCTCCTAGGTAGGGCAGCTCCCGAACTTCATCAATGCACGGTACACATTTTCGACTTACATATGTACCCATCAGCGATTGTTAGTGAAACAGGTAATATTATTGTTATTAAGCAATATGCAGACATAGATGACTACGAGTCAATTGCTAGATACTTGTCTGTTCTCGCAGGCAGATTTGTAGCTGCTGTAGACACTCCATTAACCATGGATGGAGCAAGAAAAGCTGTAATTAAGGGGACTATATCACTATGTATTAAGGTAGGTAAGGCAATTAAAGAAGCAAGAAGAAGGGGTGAAGATCCTGTTCAAGCAGCAGTTGAGGCTCTTAATGGATGGAAAATATTTGAGGGTATTGTCGATAAGTATGAGTGGAGAGATGAGGGAGGATTTCTACGTGGTGAGGTTTATGTAAAGGGTATAGGTAAGTGGGATGGAAAGACTTTAAGGACTTGGATCATGAACGAGCATATTATGGCGTGGTTGAATGGTGAGCCAGTAACTATGGCGCCAGATCTAATTATGTTCTTAAGGGATGATGGTGAGCCAATAACGAATACAGAACTCAAGGTAGGTAATAAAGTAAATGTGATCGTAGCTAAGGCACCTGAGGTTTGGAGGCTGCCAAAGGCCTTAGAGTTATTCGGGCCTAGGCACTTCGGGTTTGACTATGACTACGTGCCAGTTGAGGAGCTAGTTAAGAGGATAGTGCCTTGAGGGTACTAGTAATTAATCCGGTTGGCCATCCTAAATGGGACGAGCAAGATAAAAGTATTTACTTGAGCTATGCATCACCAGGAACAGTTGTTGAAGTGTTTTCACTGCCTAGAGGTCCGCCGAGTGTTGAGAGTCCTAGGGCTCATGCAGAGGTAATACCCTTAGTTGTTGAGAGAGTACTAGGGCTTCACAGCAATTATGATGCCGTAATAGTAAATTGCTTTCTAGATCCGGCAGTTGACCTGCTAAAGGGTATGTTAAGAAAGCCTGTGGTTGGACCATGTGAGGCATCACTAACGTTAGCAAGTATTCTTAGTAAAAAACTGTCAATAGTTACAGTAGGTAATGAAGCCCTCTGGATGATTGAGGAAAGGGTGAGATCCTTGGGGTACATGAACTATTTAGTCTCTTTAAAGGGTATAGAGCTAACAGTACTACAGCTTGATGAAAACCTAAATGAAACTAAATCAGCGGTCATCAGGAAGGCTAAGGAAGCGATTAATGAAGGTGCAGAGGTCATAGTACTTGGTTGCACGGGGCTTTCAGGTCTAGCTAGAGCTGTCCAAAAAGCCGTAGGTGTTCCAGTAGTAGATCCCTCAGGTGCAGCATTAAAAGTAGCAGAATCCATGGTTAAGTTGGGGCTATTTAATCCTAGAGCACTTAGTTAAAAGTAGGTACTGTTATTAACAAATACAAATCTTAAAGTTTTTCGTAGAACCGCACATTATAAGCATTAAGAAATATCATAAGTTACATTCATGTATTCGTTAATCCTTTTTAGCTACAGCTCTATAATATTGTGGTGTATTCTAAATGAAGAATTTAACTATTAATGAATTAAAAGACGTAGTTATAGGAGCTACTCTACTAGGTTCTGGCGGTGGCGGCTCACCTGAGAACGGCTTAATGCTTGTAAATGAAATTGCTAAGGTAACTGACGTCCTGCCCCTCGTAAGTCCTGAGGAGGTGGGTGATAATGAGTATGTCTCTATGATTGCAGGTATTGGCTCACCAAAAGCTCTTAAAGAAAGGGGATTTGGGCCTCAAGCACTGCATGCATTTGATGCCCTTCAAAAGCTTTATACACTAATAGGCATTAAGTTCAAGTACATAATGCCTGGTGAGACAGGCGGATTTAACATAGTCACACCCATATATGTTGCAGCGCATAAGAATTTGGCTTTGGTTGATGCTGACGGAACAGGTGGTAGAGCAGTGCCAGAACTTGGTACGACATTGTATAATCTGTACGGAATTCCAATGTCACCACTAGTACTAGCTGACTACCGAGGAAATTCTGTTGTTGCTTGGTTGGCAGACCCGCTAGACGGACACACAGCAGAGACTATTGCACGATATGTAACGGTAGCCTTCGAAATGATAGCAGCGTTTGGCACATGGACTATGACTGGCTGGCAGCTGAAAGCCTACATGGAGCCTGGAGTAGTAACCAAGTCATTAAATATCGGTAAGGCTATTAGGGAGGCTAAGGAGGCTGGTAAGGACCCGATTAAAGCTGTGACTAATGTCGTAAATGGATATGAATTAATAAGAGGAACAGTAATTAAAATCGAAACAAGAACAGTTGGCGGATTCGACTTCGGTAGAACTGTTATTGAGGGTGAGGGTGAGTACTCTGGTAGGAAGCTCATTGTTGATTTCAAAAATGAAAATATGATTGCTTGGTATGGTGAGGGCGAGCCTGCAGCCATGGTACCAGACTTAGTGTGCTTGATGTCAGCTGACGGCACACCACTAACAAATGCAGATATTAAAGAAGGCATGAAGGTAGCAATAATAGGTATACCAGCATCTGAAAAGTGGCGTAAACATCCTAAGTGCTTTGAAGTATGGAAGCACATACTTGAGAAAATGGGCTATACAGGTGATTATGTACCAATAGAAAAACTAGTTAAGAAATAAGTGAAAAATAAAACCATTAAACTAACTTAATTTTTAATCCAGTATAGACTCCTCTTTACAGCCTATCACTTCAATAAGGCCTATAGACCTTATTTTTAACCTGAAAACTTCTGGCTCACTAATTATTCTAACGCTACAGACTACGTAGCTGTGGTCATTATTTGGCAGAATAGCAAATGTTGAGCTTGTGCCAATATATCCTAAGAATTCTGTCGGAACCAATCTGAATTCATCAATAGATATGCGGAATACTGACCCTCTAAAAATAAGTATAGGTGTGCCGAACTTATGCATGACCTCATTAGCTAGCTTAGACAGCAGCGCGCTAGTCTTTACCACATACTTACCCAACACCTGCTAAAGCTGAGGTTAAAAAGCTCATATTCTACATTACGTAAGAATATTAATCTAATTGTTCGAGAGTCTAGATTATTTAAGAATAAAAACCAGACTATAGTGGCAATGATTGTACTGGTGAATTAAGATGGTAAGTAAGTCTTTCATAGTTAGGTGTATCGCGCTAGTGGTTCTGGTTGCGTTAATTGCCATTCCAGCATTTTTTACATGGCCCACAGATACTACTACAGAGAGTGAGAGCTGTTTAACAGGTACTGTCACAACACATGTTGTCATTAAGTCGCCTTCTGGCTCTGTACAGCCGTATGGTACGCTAGTAGCGGTTACTATGTCAGCAAACATAACTTACTTGCCAGAATTAAGTGAATACTTAATAAACCTAACAGTAAATTTGACATCAATAACTGGTGATGAGGCTTCAATATTTTACACTCCTCCGTTGGTTGACATGATAGTGTATACTGATGCTGGTAAATTCGTTTGGTCTGAGGGTAAGGTGTTTATTCAGGCTATAATAGAGAAGAAGCTCCCGCTAACTGAAACTGTGCGCATGAAAGTCGAAGGCAGTTGTGTTTATGCTATCGAAGTATTGGTGAGACCCCTTAAATTAGACATACCTCTAGGTACATTAATGAGCACTTCCACTACGGTTACTGAGGTATCCCATTATATCATTTATGGGGTTTTTGAGCCGCCAATTAAGTATGGTAACATAACAATAAGAAGATTTAATTTTGAAGTCGTAGCCCCTAAGGAAGTACCTCCCGATATAATTAAGAGCGAAGTAAGTAAGGCCTTAGAGAAACAGCTAGGAAATTTAAGCAAGTCACTTAAGATTAGTATTCTATCAACAAAATTAGCAGAAACTACCACAGAAATGTGTACGGAAGCAGGGGAAAGAGTAGTTGCATTAACTACTAAACCAGCGCCCGAGGTAGCACCTACATCAACAGTG
>CAYZJX010000059.1:0-2312 GCA_964479035.1 uncultured Desulfurococcaceae archaeon | reverse complement strand
CTAAATGTAAGTAGGTGTAATTAGGGGAGGCTGAGCTTGAAAAGAGGTAGCAGGCGTGTAGTGACTGGAACAGCATTTCGCATATACCTAGTTTTAATTACCTCTAATAAACCACTAGGTGTCAGAGAGCTTCAAGAGTTGGTTAAGCTGAAGTCACCGTCAACTGTAAAGTATCACCTGGATAGGCTAAGGTCTTACGGCCTTGTAAGGCAGTTACCTGATGGTAGGTACGAAGCCACTAAGTCTAATGACCCTGTACTAGGTATCTATTTCTTTCTACATAACTCACCTATACCTAAGCTAATACCTGTTTCTGTTTCATTTGCTGTATTCATTATAGCTTACACACTCCTTCACGGCAGTATAGATGCTGTGGTCTTAGTTGCGGCACTAGCGTTCGCTGCGTACGTGGTTTATGAAGGCTTAAAGGTTAGAAATATAATTAGGTGGCTAGCCAGCTGAGAAAATACCTTACTATCACGGGTAAAGTCTTCCTCTGAATCTCGGGAATGGTATTGCATCACGTATGTGATCTAGGCCAGCGATCCACATTACTAGCCTCTCAACCCCTAAACCGAAGCCTGAGTGAGGTACACTTCCGTACTTTCTTAGGTCCAGGTACCACTTGTAATTACTAGGGTCGAGGTCTTCTTCAAGTATTCTGCTAAGTAACTTATCGTAGTCATCCTCTCTTTGTGACCCACCAATTATTTCCCCGTAACCTTCAGGTGCGAGCAGGTCGAAGCCTAGCACGACCTCAGGGTTCCTGGGATCTAGCTTCATGTAGAATGCCTTTATTTTCTTTGGGAAGTGAGTTACGAAGAACGGCTTGTTAAAGTCCTCCGTTAACGCACGCTCTTCATCAGCACCCAAGTTCTCTCCCCAGTTAATTCGGAATCCTTTCGCCTTAAGCCGATCAATAGCCTCATCATATGTTATTCTCGGATAAGGGATTTCAGTAGCTGGCTTTAACTTGCTAATGTCTCTACCTAGGAACTCTAACTCTTCCCTTCTTTCCTCAATGACCTTGCCAACAGTGTATGCTACGAGTTCCTCAGCTACCTTCATCATATCTTCCATATCATGCCACGGTGCCTCGAGCTCCAAATGCCAGTATTCTGAAAGATGCCTTCTCGTTCTTGACTTCTCAGCCCTAAATGAAGGTGTTATTGACCAGACCTTTCCTAAAGAGAATATCATTACCTCAAGATAGAGCTGAGCTGATTGACTCAAGTATGCCTTCTTGTCATAATACTTAACCTCAAATAATGTTGCACCACCTTCAACAGCAGAGCCTGTGAGTATTGGTGGTGTAACCTCCCACCAACCATTCCTTATTAGCCATTCCCTCATTATCTTCAGGACACTGTGCTTTATCTTCATAATAGCTGTCATTCTTCTTGACCTAAGCCATAAGTGTCTATTATCTAGTAAATAGTCAACATCTTCACGCCCCTTAATAGGGAAAGGTGGTGCTAATCCATAGGCCCTCAAATCAGACACGACTATTTCCTTACCGCCGGGTGCTCTCTTATCAATTCTGACATTGCCGACTACTTCAATACTTGACTCCATACCTAGTTTTTCAGCTACATTCCATGATGCTTCGTTAACTATCGATTTATCAATTACACATTGAACCACACCTGAGTGGTCTCTAATTCTAACAAATATTTTTCCTCCTACCCAGAATTTCCTATGTACCCAGCCCCTTACTATTACCTCCTTACCTACTAAATCTTCATCTTTAAGAACTCTTTCGACTTCAACCAGCAATTTCACTGAACACCCTCGAAAAAATCAATTAACTACCTAATACATTTTACTTTACTGCTAGCGGATTCATGAATGCTTAGCCATCAATTAATTTATCAGAAAATGAAAATGATGTTCGATAGCTGATATTCTCTATGTTTATTTCTAATTGCGTAAGTAGTTTTAGAGGATCTGACAGTGAACTGGAGAGGTCACGTAGGCCTTAATTTAGCAGTACTTTCAGTAGTGGGCATGCTCTTTAATTTTTATGATATTAATTACGGTATAGTAGTTGCTGCTTCAACGCTTTTTTCTTCATTACCTGACATTGACTTAAAATTAGAAATAGGTCACAGGAAGTATACTCATAACATATTATTTGCACTAGTATTCTCTATGCTATTCGGATATGCCACTTACTATATAATTCATGACTTTACCTTAGGGTTTTCAATAATGTTCTCAGCACTCATAATTCACATAGTAGGTGATTTAATGACTTATAAGCCCTTTAATCCTTTTGCACCATTTACTAGAGGTAATTACTCATTCAGGCT
>CAYZJX010000058.1:0-7860 GCA_964479035.1 uncultured Desulfurococcaceae archaeon | reverse complement strand
GGGCCGTATGAGTCCGGCGCTCTGCCAGGCTAAGCTACGGCGGCACCATGGTAGATTTTCCATATGAGGGTTTAAAGTTTTATTGCAGTTATACTGTATTGGGGGATGATTAATGACTCCAGTGGTGATTGATGATCGAATCCGCCCCTGAATGACCTATAGCCTCCTAATTCTCCTCTCGAGCTCTTCACTAATTGCAACCTTTAATTCGTATCTGTGAACTCTAATTAAGTGCAGGTACATGCCTTTCTTTGTAAATGGTCCCTTGTTACACAGCCTGCAGTACCGTATGCCATTTCTTTTTATTATCACGTCACCTGCTACTGTCGAAATTACCTCAGTAATTATATCTAGAAGCGATGATCCTGCAATAACAGCTACATGGTTCCAGTCTATCTTTATCCCTGCTGCTGCTCTTGCAACAAACTCTATTAATCTTTCAGCAAGTGTGTCAATTTTGGACAATGTAAGAGCCACCACTCAACCCCTTGATTGAAGTTATTAAACCTACGAGTACTGTCTGTAGTACTAGTTCTGGATCTACATCTACTAGTATTCTCCTTATGATGGGTGACTTACTTAAGTCGATCTCAAATATTTCTATAAAGTCTAATAGTAAGTCCTTAGCCTCCTCTCTGCTAGCCTTACCCTCTCTAACTGAAACACCGAAGTTGAGTAATTTATGAAGATAGAACCTCAATTCTTCGTCACTAATTCTTAGAGACCATAGCGGTCTTACAGTCCTTGAAAGCTCGGCTGCTAAACCATTAATGTATTTTCGAGTAGCCAGCTTTGCTACTAGTTCCGACACCCAATACCTAAGGCTTAACTTAATTTCATCTGCATACTGCTTGTATCCTAACTCCTCGAGTATGTTAATGACTGATGTTGTATAAACTATTTCATCACATACTACATACAAATAAGGAAATACCTCCTCATAGCTGGAGTATGAGTGCATATAGGTAATTACTTCCATGTCCTCTATACTTAGGTTATCTGCCATAAGTAAGCCCCCTACATTCTACTAAGGCTTCCTAAGTGCTTTAAATACAGAGATCAAGTAAGAAATCCCCGACACTTTCATGAGATCAAGTAAGTGTATTAAGGAGGAATATAATCAATTTTCTTTAGGTATTACCCGGATTCACGATCTTATAAATTTTTCTGAAATTGATTAGCTATGACTTAATACGTAGTTTATTCAGACATTATGTGGTGGTTCCTGTGGGTGAGGTTAAGGTATTTTCGAAAGTTTTGACATATTCGACTAAGAAGAGATTTGAGGTGCTATGTATAACAGGTGACGTCGATAAAGTAGTAGCCAAATCAGGAATACGTAACGGGGTCGTGCTCGTCTATGTACCGCACGCTACAGCAGCTATCGTCGTAAATGAATTTGAACCTAGAATTGCTGAGGATTATATTACTTGGCTAAAGAGGTTTTTCACACCAGGCAGTGGTTGGAGGCATGATGAAATAGATGACAACGCGCACGCTCACCTAGCATCAGCAATGATCGGTTCTTCAAGGCTGTTTCCACTTATTAATGGAAGAATGGTCAGAGGGACGTGGCAGGAAATACTTCTTGTTGAGCTGGATGGTCCTAGAAGTGTGAGGAGGGTCGTAGTAGAGGTTTTAGGGATTTAATTGTATATTAGAATGCTAACCCTTAGTATCTTCAAAAAGTAGGGTCCATAGCTCCTTAACTACCTTTAGTAACTCATGAAGTAGTTCACAAGTATTTTCTTCTTTTGTTATTCTGCAGTAACTTGCTGATACCTCATAGTATCCCTTCCTGACTACAACCTTAATATTAGGAAATACCTCCCCACCCACGCGACCCTGTAGAATTAAGTGTAGTGACTGTGAGGGCATTATTTTCGCTATAGCAATAGCTGAAGGAAGTACCTTAAGCCTATTAATAACTTTAGCTATATTTCCTAAATCTAAAATTCTTAATATGGTAGCAACATTAACTAATGCAGTATTTAATATTAATTCACTAATGTCGTCCGTTATTCTAATATTTATTAGGTTAACTCCATTCTTCTCAATACTTGCGTAAATTGATCCTTCTCTATCAGCAATAACATAACGCCCCCCAACAATCTCTGCTATAGACCTCAAAACACTCTCAACATTACTCTTGTCACATTTAATGAATAACCTCTTAATCATTTCCATACCATCACCTTTAACGCAAGAATGAAGTAAAATCTTATTACTACCGTGCTCCCGCGTAATTTAATGATTCCCTTAAGCAGGGAAAACTAATTTACTTGCGGCGGGACCCCGACTTGGGAGGGCTGCGGGGCCTCGCGGACCCCACTGCCCTCCCAACGCGGCCAGCTTAACTTCCGGGATCTGACGAGTCCGGGTGTTTCCTGGCCGCTATGGTCGGGGCCGCCAAATCTAGTAAAGGAACTGGAGGTTTTAAGCTTTTAACTACGTGCTGACGCTTCTTTTACGCTTTGTACTTCAGAGTACACAGCTACTATAAGGAGAGGCGAACCACACTTTGGGCACTTACCGACCTCCTTACCTACGTAATCCCCTTCTTTAAATTCCCTTACCTCACTGTGATTCCCACTTGCACACACAATTTTAGTTAGTATCTTAGGTGGTACTGCGGGTGGCTTGCGTGAGGTAACAAATGAGAATAATGTGTATACTACTAATACTACAAATACGGCCAGTAGACCTAAAATTAGTGGATCTAGCTGCATGCTCTCACCGCATCACAGTATACCAACAGTATTCCCAATACCTACGAGAATTACACTTTCTCCTTTCGGCACTTTTTCCTTAATTATTTTCTTGATTACCTCAATAGCTTTTTGAACACCTTCATACACCTTCTTTGACATTGTATTCAGTGCTTCCGCATCACTCATCTTAACAACAACTGCTTCTAATGGAATAGAATACCTAGTTGCTGTTCTTTCAATAGCTATTTTCTCTGGTCCTGGATCACCTATTGCTGCACCAACACCATAAGCTACCTCACCCGTCTCCTCGCTCTCGAGCCTCAGTGCAGCATCAACTGTTATTATTCTAGCTACTCTACCGCCTAATTTCTCAACAACCTTCTCAACAGCCTCGCCGGGCCACCCGACTGTAGCTCCCGGCCCTCTGGCTTTAATAATGTAGAGCCTCCTCCCCTCAAACTCTGTAATGTATAGATCTGTTTCTTCAGAAACCTGCTCAGGCTTAGTAATACCGACAAAATACCTTGCTACTAAAGGACCCACGCCATCACCTACTGGTGTCCCCTTTAAGAATGCATCTATCGCATCGTTATATGACTTAGCCAACCTGAGTATCTGAGGCATTTCAAGAGCTAACTGCATCACAAGTACCCAATTACTATACTTTAAGCCTAATTGAAAATAATGCCTCACAACCTTATTTATGAGCCTAATAACCGACACTATTTCAAGTAAAACCTCAGTATTATTGCGCTTCCATAATTCTATATTACCAAGTTTTTCACTAACATAAGCCTTAACTGCTGTACTACGTACTCTCAGTAAGTGTTTTAACCTCCTAATTATGTCTGTAGGCTCCTTACTTACTGGCTCAATTATAAAGAAGTTATCTAGGAAATTCTCCATGAACTCCCTAGGATTACTTACACCTAATTTACTTAGGTAAGATATAGCCTTTCTCCTACTCTCATTCTCAATTTCAGAAAGCTGGTAAAGCCTCTTCCTAATAAATGAAGCCCATCTCCAGAGCTGCATCTTCTGAGGTATGTCAGTAAAATTAAGAAATAATGAAGTAAGTATCAGCAAAACAAGCAGTGTTGACGCCCAATCACTACTGCCATTCATTTATGTATTCCCCTCGATTAAAATTTTACTGGAAGTAATAAACGACTTCACCCCTTGCCAGAGAGCGCGGGATTAGTTGTGACAATAATTCCACTCCCACTTATGTATACTGTTTCCTCAAATTGCGAAACTACTCCTGCTCTCTTCTCCACCAACACTGGGTATTGCCTCAAATACTTCTTACGCACTAAACTCCTAATGATACCCCTTAAATTCTTTACATCTCTAACAATATCCTTTAACCACCTCTCGCAAAACGGTAGACTCTTAAACCTATTGATTATAACCTCCAATAATCTTTTTTCTTCTTCCGAAAGCCCGAAGCTAAGTTTAGTCTTCCTTAACGCGTAAATTTGAACTTGCTTAAGGTCAGTCACTGAACCCTCTCCATTCGTAGCGAAAGGCTCTATAGCATATGCGCGACCAGTCCTGAACTTACCATAACTTAATGGATCCTTGTAATTAGGAATTACGTCTCCAGCGTGAATTTTATATCGATCTAAGCTATGTCCACTTAAGTTCTTAATTACTTTATAGCCATATTTCCTAATAGTACTCTCTATTACTGCACCTACCTCCGAAAATCTTACCCCAGGACCTACCGCTAAAAGTGCTTTCTCTAATGCATCACTGGCTGCTTCAGCTAACTTAATGTACCTGTCATTGAAAACTAAGGTAATTGCTGTGTCAGCTATATAGCCCTCGAAATGAACACCTATGTCAATTTTAACCACGGAGTCCTCAGGAATAACCTCAGCATCATCTACTAATGGCGTCCTGTGAGCAGCTATTTCATTAATTGATATATTGAGCGGAAATGCGGGTCGACCGCCTAGTTCTTTAATATATGATTCGACTTTCTCGGCAACTTCAACTAGCTTAATACCTGGCTTCACTAATTTCTTAACATAATTCTTAACTTTACAACTTACTTCACCAGCCTTAATATAGTACTCGAGCTCCTCTGACGTCCTGCACACCCTACGCTAATCAACAATCACAGATTTTATGTATTCACCACTAATACCTTATTTACTCTACCATCTAATTTATTTGATTGGGTGAGCCCCTAATGGTTAAGGTCATGTGGCTCGGGCACGCCGCCTTTTTAGTAACTATAGGAGCTAAGAAGTTCCTAATAGATCCATGGGTTGAGAATCCCAAATCACCTGTAGGCGTCGATGAAATAGCTCCCGAGCCAGATTACATTATTGTTACACATGATCACCTAGACCACTTAGGAAACACTGTTGAAATCATGAAGAAAAATAAGAAAGCTAAGTTGATTTCCGTCTATGAAATAGCTAATTTCGTAGCTCAGCAGCTAGGTGATGAAACACGAGTTATTGGAGCCAACATAGGTGGCCCCATAGATCTGGGTAAAGGCTATACAGCAGTCCTTACTCCAGCATACCACTCAAGTAGTAAAGGAAGTCCTACAGGTGTAGTCTTTGGTAGGAATGGAGAGTACGTCTATCATGCAGGAGATACAGGCCTAATGTATGATATGAAACTAATCGGCGAATTATACAACCCCATCATTGCTCTTCTTCCAATCGGAGGTCACTTCACTATGGGACCGAGAGAGGCGGCCAAGGCTGCTGAACTACTAAAGCCTAAATATGTAGTACCGATGCACTACCACACATTTCCAGTAATCAAAGGCGATCCCAAAGAATTCGAAGAACTTGCTAAGGAATATGCACCAGAGGTTAAAGTAGTTATACTGAAGCCAGGAGAAGAAGCGGAGCTTAAGTAGTTAATTCGATAAATAAGTGATATTTTTAAATCTCAAAATACGGTTGCTACCCTCACAAATTAGCGACTAACAGTACTATAACCCAGGAACTCAAAACGAAGTACTTCAGACCTGCGCGGGAACCTCATCCTTCGGTCCTTTCGAGCGTCATCATCTAATCATATACTTGGTAATCTACCTTATAAATAAGGCACAACACTTAATTATCTGGGAAGATCTGTGAGGCTTGCAGTATGCTTAACTGGTGCTAGTGGCATAATTTATGGATTAAAATTACTTGATGAGTTATGGAGAAGGCAGCTTGAAATTTATGCAGTTATTAGTAAAAACGCTATAATAGTTTCGGAAAGCGAATGCTTTAGTAAAAATAAATTACTAAATTTCATTAAGTCTAGAACTACAGATACTTACATGGATGACGATCTCGCATCTCCACTAGCATCCTCATCATTTATTCTGGACGCCGTTGTCGTCGTACCCTGCTCACTAAAAACCCTCTCTGATATTTCTTCATCACGTCAAAGTAATTTAGTGAGTAGAACTGCATGTAATGCTTTGCGCCTAAGAAAAAAAGTTGTACTTGTTATTAGGGAGACTCCTCTTAGCACTATTGACATTATGAACATGCTTAAAGCATCTGTGGCTGGCGCCATAGTAATGCCGGCATCTCCTGCCTTCTACGGCAATATTACTTCACTTTCAGATGCGATCAACTTCATCGTAGGTAAGATACTTGATATTCTAGGCATAGAAAACAATCTCTATACTAGGTGGGGAAGTAATTGTACTAGTCAGCAAGAGACTCTCTGCGACCTACTCTTCGACTAAGCAGGTCCCTGACCCTATTATCTAGTGACTCCTTCTCAACTTCCCTTAAGAACTCGTCACCGCTTTCTCTAAACCTAATAGCGAATGCGCACGTACCATCAGGTAGAAGTGCTCTTCTCTCACAGAACGCAAACTGACACTTAACACCTAGGCACTGGTCACCTATCCACCTACACATAGCTACTTTCTGAACATGGCCCTTAACAACTTTATTCACCACCACTAGAGCATTCTTAGAGCACTTAAAGAATGGACATAGCGGATTACATTGCTTCCCTAGCGGCATAGGTGTTGCAGGCCTGGACGGATGTCTCCTGCCTCTCTCAGAACGCCTGCCATGCGGCTTCAAATTACATCACCATGGCTACTCTCTAAACGCACCCCAAGATGAGTTAGGGTCGAAGCCATTTAAACATTATGTATTTCCACTCATTATTAGGGTATGTTACAGTTAAGAGCAAGTACTTTCTTACACTATGCGCTACTCTCCCCCAGCCAACTAAGTCTCCTGGATCTATACTGTCGTAATAATTAATAACCTTAACAATAAATGGGGCATGCTCTAGACCGGGTCTTGTCCTGTAAATAGCGAAGTCAGCACCATACTTAAGAGCGGACCTAACTATAAAGCCGCGGCTTCTCAGTTCTTTATATATCGGGTACAAGTTATTAAATACGGGCATAACTGACTTCGCAAAGCTCTTTAACTCAGTAATTTCTAGTTTTTCATCACCTTTGTAGATTTCTAAAATATTTGCTTCGGCTAGGTACAGTACTTCTAATAAGGAGAGCTCTATAGGTCCACTTATCTCAGTAGTCTTAGGCTTCCTAATACCAACCGGTTTTCCAAAGTAACCTTTAGAGAAGATGCATTTAGCGAAGTCTACGTCAAATATTATTGCTTTAGAACCTATGAGGTAGGCCTTACCCTTGCCACATGATCTTAGGTTATCTATGAATTGAGATGAACCTGATATAAGTCCCCACCCTCTTCATTATGTCTGCCGAATCCTCAAGCTTGTCAAAGAGTTCCTTAAGGAGTATTAGTGCGCCAACGTCCTTACTGTAGTGCTTAATTATTTCAAGTCCACTTTCCCTGTAATATTCGTCAACAGCATTCTCTACTTTAAGCAATTCTATATAGAGTTCACGAATGTATTTCTGGTTAGCTCTAATCTTTTCTAACATGGTTCTAACTTTAGAAACCATGTCAATTATTTTTCTGACGGTCTCATCAAGCTCGGCATAAAGCCTATCAGGGAGTCTCTCAAATTCCTTGGTATTTAAGAGTAGATTCCTATATGCTGCTGCCTCAGCATGTTCAGCAGCTCTAACAATATCCTGAACTAAATAGAGGTAAATATCCTTAAATGTCAGAATGGGTGAGACCTTAATTACATAATCCATCAAGTTAATGGACGTATTCTCTATATTATC
>CAYZJX010000057.1:3942-7868 GCA_964479035.1 uncultured Desulfurococcaceae archaeon | reverse complement strand
AGTATGCAGCAACAATACAGAATTCCGCGCGCGGGAAGAGGCCTACAGCCACTCTGATGGCTGAAGGTAGTGAGTATCCTACAAGGAATGAAGTTAGTCCACCGCCAATTAACTTACCAGCAAATGAAGCGGATAGCATTAGCGCATAAAATAGCGTATACTCAGGCCTAATTACGGTCTTTAAGTCTATTGCTGCAGCAGTCATCATGAAGAAGAGCACAGAAAAAGGCATCGCAATGGACTTTACGTTTTCAGCAATCCTCCTAATACCTCGGGCCTCCGAAAAAGCAAGTCCTGTAGCGTAAGCTGCAACTAAGTAGGAAATACCGACATACTTCATTAAGTAAGCTAAGGCGGCAAAACACCCTAATATTATTGCAAGTAATGAGCCTTCGACATGTAGTTTTACAGCAAACTTAGTTATGTGGTTGCTTGCCTTGTGTAATATGAAGACTGTAGCCAGCCACGCTACAAGAGCCACTACGATAACACGCAATAAGTCAACTACGCTAAAGGTGCCTGACTTAGCTAGTGATATACCGGCAACTATTATTATGAGTGCGGCTAAGTCATCAAGTACCGCTATACCCAATATAGTCCTACCTTCAATAGATGATAGCTTTCCTATCTCCATTAATGCCTTAACGGATAAGCTAACACTTGTAGCAACAAGTATTGTCCCAATGAAGTATGCTTTATTCCCTGCGTACCCGAAGAATTGACCGACGAGGTAACCAATAGTAAATGCGGCAATTACCTCACCGACAGTTACTACACCATATACTGGTAGGTTTCTCATAAACTCTCTGTACCTGGTCTCCAAGCCAGCATAGAATAGCAATATACTTACACCGAACCATGAAAGCGTCCTTACTACATCTGTTGTCGGAAATATGTTGAGGAGTGTTTTCCCAAGTATAAGCCCAGCTAATAGGTCTCCTAGTACTGGCGGAGTACCTAATCTAGCAAATAATTCCTCAAATAACCTGCCAATCGTTAATGCTAGGCCTAATGCTAAGAAAACCTCATAGACCAGCTCCTCAGCACCAGGCAAGGACGCTCACCTCCCTCTGCTTTGTAACCCCCTCAGAGGGGGGTGATAGCTACCTTAATAATAGTCTAAGGTAGTCTTAATATGTACTACTTCAATAAGCGAACGTACCTTAAGTAGGTCACGCTATCCTTAACCTTTATCTGGGTATTGCTACGGCTCTTATTATGAATAGAAGTATTTGTACATAAAGTAATTTAGCCTGTAATTAGGGTTAGTACTTGGTGCTTACGTCATGGCCAGGTCATTATCAGAATATTGGTACTTAATACTTCATCCAAGGCCCGCCTATGTAATAGTGTCAGGTGTGGAGGGCGGTAAAGTAGGTATTATGGCTGCCTCCTGGGTTTCACCAGTTAGTGAAGAGCCGCCCAGAATTACACTAGCAATTGGTGTGGAGTCATACACTTACTCACTGATTAAGGAGTTTAAGGACTTTACAATAAATGTAGTGTTTACGGACTTGGTGAATCTCATATGGGATGTTGGTAGATTTAGTGGCCACGAGGTGGATAAGGTAAGTAAATTTAAGATAGAACTTACTAAGTCAAGGAAAGTAAAAAGTCCTCGCTTGACAAAGGCTAGGGCAGTTATTGAGGCTTCATTCTGGAAAGAAGAGGTTCTTGGTGATACTTCACTAATAATTGCTGATGTCATTGATGCTTACATACTTGACCGCGAGTCCTTCAACAACAGGTATGGCTGGAGAGTCGGTAAAGCTCAGATTCCTCTTCATTTATGGGGTAGGGCATTTACTACATTGAGCAGGTTAATTCTTGCAGGAGCAAGGAAGTAGTGAGAGACTTGAGAAAATCAAGTGTTGTAGGTTTGATATTAATTGCTACAGGACTATTAGTGCTAGTGATTACTGCAGTACTATTGTATTGCTGGATAGGCAGATATGAGGAATTGGAGAAGTTAGGTAGTCTAGCATCAGTGAGCGGGGTATGCACTATATTAGTGGGGTCGGTAATTCTCATGAGGAATTATATGAGATTATACACAGGCAGAGTGAGAGATGAGATACTGGTACCCAGTGGGGTATGTAGGTCTAAGAGCTTCAACAAACATAGATGTATTATTAAAATTAATGCTACAGCTAGCGAAGTTTTAGAAAAAGTGATTAATACACTGGGGTCTTTAAGGTATGAAGTAGTAGGTAAGGTAGCCAAGTCAGCGACTGTAATGAAGAGGAGGCAGAAGGGATTGCTACCGTTTAAGTACAGCAATAAGGCAGTAATTGCAGTAATTAATGTTAAAGAGATAACACCTAATTCTACGATACTTGTGATAGATTTTGAAGTTTCAGGAATATTTTCTTCTGGTGCACTGGACTTAGCAGATATTGCTAAAGAAGTAACCTGCATTGTCAAGAACATTAGTGTATAATCTATTCCTTAATTTTATACAGTCCTTTCTTCTTTGAAGAATCTCCTGCCTAGTGATAGCGGTGGAGCAAGTTTCTTTCTCAGTGGTGTAGCCATGAAAGCAACCATAGCTCCTATAGCTACTATGAATGGAATCATCTTAGCTATTTCAGGGCTTAAATTATAGGCTGCCTGAAGAGTGTACATATATGTAGCCAGTGTAGCAAAGGCACCTGCAGTACCTATTGTCAATAGTGGGTGCCTACCAGCAGCTAATGATATCGCATAAGCTATCCATCCATGATTAATTCCGGTGCCCTCAGACCATGTAGCTACCCAGGTCAGGAAGCCCATGGAGCCAGCACCTATAAGCGAGTACCCTATAGCGGCAGCAATAAGCCTCATCTTAAGTACATCAATACCTAATGCTGTTGCAGCATGAGGATCCTCGCCAGCAGCTCTCACAGCAGCACCTAATTTTGTTTTTGTTTCTACTAAGTAGAGTAGAATTCCCAGACCGACTGGTGCAGCGAACATTAAGGCCTCAGCAGCAGGCGTTATCGGGAGCGTAAACTGCGGATACGCACCTGAGATGACTAGCTCATTATATGTATTTCTGGCTGCAACACCAACTAATCCAGCAAGTCCATAACCCAGAAACATTATGGAAAGGCCTGCTGCTCCATGACTCACCGGAAACTTAGTCGTGACGTACGTAAGCAGCATGCCGAACAGTACTGCCGTCATGATAGCGGCAGCCAAGCCGATCCATGGGCTACCGGAGTAAATACTCATTGCATAAGCAACAGCTATTCCTAAGACGAAGACACCGTCTATTGCTAAATTAAGTACTCCTGACTTCTCAAAAAAGCCCTGTCCTAGAGATGTGAGGTAGTAGGCCATGAACGCTGGGGCTACAGCCAATATATATGGTGGTATCTCCAAGTTGCTTCACCCTCTAATAATTCTAAGGCTGTACTCACTAAACACTCTCAGGACAGTGAATGTTAGGAGTACAGCGCCTATGAATACGTATGTTGCTGAAGCACTGCTAATACCGGCGATCTGCATACTTATACCTGCTTGATATAATGCACTAACTATGTAAGCAGCTAGGGGCACAGCCCTAATATCCAGCATTGAGAGCCATGCAACAAGAATTGCTGTATATCCGTAATTAGCAGTATGCGACTCTATAGGATAGCTTATTCTATGTAAGTACCCAGCTAGTTGTGCAGCACCCATTGCACCAGCTATAGCACCGCTCAGGGCTAGTGCTATAATTATTAATGCCCTGACATTAGCACCAGCGGCCCTTAGTGCATCTGGGTTGGAGCCTAAGACCTTAATTCTAAGGCCTAGTGATGTATATTTAAGTATAATGTATGTGATTACGACAGTAAGTATAGCAAGTATTAAAACCTCACAGGTCACTGTGGTTGAACCAGGTACTAAGATAAATCTTACTTGATCAGGTATTATATCAGTCCTAATGTACCCCCACGTCT
>CAYZJX010000057.1:1936-3842 GCA_964479035.1 uncultured Desulfurococcaceae archaeon | reverse complement strand
AGCCATAGCTGTCCCTCAGCACCTATATTCCAAATGCTACCACTAAATGACACTAAGAGTGCTACACCTAAGATCGTAAGGAAAAGGAATGTAAGGATTATTTCAGGGGATACCAGAGCTGAAATAACACATGAGAGAGTCACTAGCGGGCTGGCTCCGCTTATTATATAAAGTATAATTGTCGATATGAGTATGCCCATGACTATTGACGCTAGTGGTATAATGACCCCACCTAGTGGTAGCGGCTTCACTCTCTTGACCAGCACTAACCTCAAGCTACATCACCATGAGTTTTTCAATCTCGTCACGAACCGCCTTATCACCTGGGAAAACGCCAACTATCTTGCCTGAATTCATTACCGCTATCTTATCACTAATCTGAAATATTTCGTCGAGATCCTCAGAAGCTACTAGAACACCTACTCCTTCCTTGCTTGCCTTATCTTTAATTAACTTCCTGACCATTATTGCTGTAACCTCGTCTAGGGCCCTTGTTGGATTATATGCTACTAGAAGCCTCTTAGCTATAAATAATTCTCTGGACACTAGCACCTTCATTATATTTCCTCCAGAAAGAAACTTAACCGGGGTCTTAGGTGAGGGTGTGATGATGTTAAACTCCTTAATTAGCTTATGAGCTAACTCCCTAACATTTCTCCATTTTATTACCTTGCTGGCTACTGCTGGCAACATAGCCAAGTTTTCCTCGATGCTATTCTCTAGCGACAGCCCATACCTAGCTGGCTGGTCAGGTATGTACCCAACACCCCTAACTCTAACTTTAGTAACTCCTCTATTCGTTATGTCCTCAGAATAAAGTCTTATGCTACCTCTTTCCGCTTTCCTCAAGCCAATAATAGCCTGAATAAGCTCCTTCTGGCCATTGCCAGCAATACCTGCTATACCTACAACTTCACCAGCTTTTACAATTAAATCTACTCCTTTGACAGCATGATCGCCATGGTCACCCATCACCCAGAGATTCTCAATTTCCAGCGCAGCATATCCTCTGGGCTTTGATGTGGGGAGCCTCTCATAGGTTATTTGTGATGACTTCTCAGCAAACATCATTTTTCTTATGTCGTCAGGTGTTACTTCATCTCTAAATACAGTACCTACTACACGCCCAAGTCTCAGCACAGTAATTCTGTCTGCAGCTTCCATAGCTTCATAGATCTTATGAGTTATTAGTAGGACTGATCCACCTTCATTAGCAAAGCTCCTAATAAATCTGTAGAACTTTCTTTTCTCTATTAGAGGCAGGAAGGTTATTGCCTCATCAAGGAGGAGCACTTTAGCACCAAGCATTAGAGCCCTCAACAGCTCAACTAACTGCTTCTGCGTATAGCTCAGTTTCCACACTTCAGTATTAGGGTCGATTACGATTCCAACTTCCCTACTTTTCGCCTTAATATACTCCTTAACTTCACTCACTCTAGCAGTAAGCCCGTACTTCTCTAACCCCAAAATCAAATTTTCAGCTACGGTAAGCCTGTCAATTAACTGAGGTACCTGCGAAACCATGATTATGCCATGCCTTATAGCGTCCTTAGGCGAGCTAATCTGTACTCTTCTCCCCCTAATGTAGATCTCACCTTGATCCGGAACATATATACCATAAAGAATTTTTACTAGTGTTGACTTTCCTGCACCGTTCTCACCTAATAATGCACGGACTTCGCCCTCTAAGATACTGAAGTCTACGTTATCTAATG
Source organism: uncultured Desulfurococcaceae archaeon (assembly GCA_964479035.1). Classification (GTDB taxonomy): domain Archaea; phylum Thermoproteota; class Thermoprotei_A; order Sulfolobales; family NBVN01; genus B83-G16. Next base: position 2,127 of record CAYZJX010000057.1, on the reverse strand, counting down.
CAGTAGCACTAGGGAATTTCTTTGAAATACCTATAACAGAAATAACAGGTAATTTGTTTTTAAGAGAAAAACATAGGTTATGTGCCTTAGAGACCGTCACATTTACTCCCTCAATTCACTATGAGTGATTTTGCTTAACCCCTGCCGAGGTAGACAACCCAATCAACAAACCACTGCATTGTCCACTGCTC
>CAYZJX010000057.1:0-1836 GCA_964479035.1 uncultured Desulfurococcaceae archaeon | reverse complement strand
AACCCCTGCCGAGGTAGACAACCCAATCAACAAACCACTGCATTGTCCACTGCTCGTCATGGCCTAGCACAATGCCCTCAGATATGTGCACCTTCTTACTTGGGTCGTCCTTCATGTAACCATCTAGAGGCCCTGTGAAAACGTGGAATAATGCAATAATGTACTTCTCCTCCTTACCTAGCTCTTCAGCAATATTTATGACTGTGAGGTTTTCGTACTTATGGGGCTCTACAGCTTCTAGAGGAGTGAGCATTGGGGCATCCTTCATCTGGTAGTACCTTGTCATTACTAGGTCATAGACATTAGTTTCGCTCCCAGTTACCTTATCCTTAACCTTAATGTTCTTTAGAATCGGTACAAACTTCGGGTTGATGTGCATTATGCTGCCGTCCGGATATATATGGCATGCTAGGTCCACGGCACCACTATCTAGGAGGTACCAGTAATCTAGCTTATCGAGGTTGTACGGGGTCAGTATCCCTGCACGTATCTTAGACAGAATGTCGGCGTAGATAACCTCCCACCTAACTAATTGCCCGCTAACAACTACGTCAGGTCCGTATGCGTAGCCTGGGCTGTAGTGGCTGAACACGTACACTGGATGGTCTGGGTGTTGCTGGGTCCATGTTTGAGCAAACTGAATTATTGCCGTTGAGTCTTCAGTAAATGCTAGGACGTCGCAGTTATATCTCTCAACGAGTGTTCTAGCTGCCTCCCTAGCCTTATCTGGTGCAAACCATGCGCTGATTTCGATTACGTAAACCTTGATGTCCTTACCTAGCTGCTCACCAATTTCCTTAGCTCCAATAGCGAATGCGTTAATGTGCCTGACTACTTCAGGTGTCGTGAATGCTGCTACATATCCTATGTTACCTGTCTTAGTTAGCGCGCCAGCCATTAAGCCGTTAAGGTAGTAGACCTGAACTAAGTCAGCGAAGTACGTGCCCATGTTCTTCCATCTCTTATAGCCGCTGCAGTGGAAGAACAGAAGGTCAGGGTGCTTCTTAGCCTCCTCAAGTGTGCCGTCCATGAACTCGAATGATGTCGTAAATATTACATTATAGCCCTTAGCTATGAGCGTCTCAATAACCTCCTTCAGCTTAGCTTCACTAACACTCTCAACATACGTTGTCTCGAGCCAGTCATTAAATATTGCCTGCACAACCCTCCTGCCAACATCATGCTGGTAAGTCCAGCCAAAGTCTCCGATAGGGCCTACGTAAACCCATGCAGCTCTAATTTTCTCCGGTGGAGTCCATGTTGGAGGAACAGCTGTCGTTGCGGGTCCGCCAGCGGCAGTCTTAGTTATTGTCGTAGTGACGGTCGCAGTAGCTCCAGCACCCAAGGTCTGAGTTACTGTTGTAGTTACTGTAGTAGGTGCGCTCGGGGGTTGCTTGACAGCTGTCTGACTACCAGCATACCAAGCAGCGACACCAACAATTATTATAGCCACTATGAAACCAGCTACAAGTTTGGTGTCGGCCATACCGGTCCATGCACCTCATTATTAAAGTCATGACTCGACTTTAAAAAATGTCTTAATCTCACTAAAATTAAATTCGAATTTGTTGTAAATATACATTAACTAAATTAACAATGTGTAAAAAATGAGTAGTAGTAAGGTAGTAGGAACCCCAAATTAGCTGTGAGCACAGCACTGTCAATTTAGTTAATTTAATTATTACAAAGGAAGTTGTGCATCACCTATTCTAGGTAATACTGAGTTAATGCTGCCAAGTAAATGAGTTCTCGGACAAAATAGTTATATTTCTGGGGTAATACCTACATTAACATGGTTGGTGGATGGGGAGGGTAATACTAGCTATTATGAATAAG
>CAYZJX010000056.1:0-7979 GCA_964479035.1 uncultured Desulfurococcaceae archaeon | reverse complement strand
TGAGGCTCAATCACCCAGTAATGAATGCTAGCGGTATATTAGGTAATACTCCAGGTGGAATTATTAAGTTAGTTAAGTTGGGGTTCTCAGCAGTAGTAACTAAGACAATAACTCTCGAGCCTAGGGAGGGCTTTAAGCCCCCGACGATAGTTAGGTTACCTACTGGTGGGCTAATTAATGCTGTAGGTCTCGCGAACCCAGGTAAGGGAGCTATTAAGGAGTTAGTTGATACTGCTAAGAAGTTGAGTGTACCTATAGTAGTGAGTATAGCTGGTAAGTCTGAGAGTGAGTTTGCTGAAGTAGCTTGTGAAGCACAGCGTGTAGGTGCTGACGCACTAGAACTCAACCTCAGCTGCCCCCACACAGAGGGGTACGGAATAGAGTTGGGTGCTGACCCAAGAAAAGTCAGGAGCGTTGTTGGGGCAGTAGCATCAACTACCTCAATACCTGTACTCGCTAAGTTAGGTCTGAGTGATAAGGTAGTTGAGGCGGCTGGTAAGGCACTTGAGGCAGGTGCTGAGGCCCTAGTACTAATAAATACTATTAAGGCAATGTACATAGATGTTTACGCACTGAGGCCTGTGCTGACTGCTGTTTACGGTGGCTTGTCAGGGCCGCCAATACACCCAGTAGCTGTTAGGGTAGTGTATGATGTCTACAAGGAGTACGGTGCTGACATCATAGGTGTTGGCGGGATACTTGACTGGAAGACAGCAGCAGAATTCATAGTAGCTGGTGCTAAGGCTGTTCAAGTAGGTACTGCACTAGTCAGTAATGACAGGATTGTTGAGGAAATACTAGAGGGCTTTAGGAAGTGGCTCCAGCAACTCAGTGCAGGCAGTATTACTGAGTTAGTTGGGGCAGCACATAAGGCATAAGTTATTCTATACCCAACCCATATCAACATATTAACTCTGAAGTAAAGTAGTAATGGTGCCAGACCTCAGGGACGGCGCTATCATGATGTGGTGCTGGGTCATAGGTCACGGTATGCCTAAGGAAATTAAATGTCCTTAGGTATGCTGTAACTCATGGCTCAGATACTATCGCATGATCTAGCCGTGTCTGAGGGGCAAGACCTTTACTTCTCCTCAACCTCACTCCTGAACTCATTGAGCACGTCCTTAAACGCCTTTAGTGCTTCCTTAATGTACTCCTTAGACAGCTTACCATGCGGTGTAGGTGTCTCAAGTACTCTCTCAGGTATCCTGACCTTGAGGGGGTCGTAGCCCTCCTCAAGTTTTATTAAGTGCTTCTCAACGTATATTCTCTTACCTAACTTAATCAAGTCCTCAGGCGTGTAGTTGTAGCCTAGGGGCTTCAGTGACTTAATAACTACTTCTGGCTTGTAGATTCCTCTAGCAAACAAGCATATGACTAGTGAATTAAGTACCTGCCTCCACGCCTCCTCCTCAGCAATCTTCTTCATAGCTTCCTTAGGCTCTGGGAGGCCGCCCTTCTTAAGGAGTTTTTCATCCATTGAGTACCCCCCAGCATCTAGGTGTGAGTGTCTAGCACCAGTAATTAAGGATATGAAGTAGAGCGGCCCTGTCAAGTAACCTGCTGGCTCAACCCTATTGAATGCTACGGCGAATTTTAATCCACCGTACTTCTTAGCTGCCTCCTCAACACCTAACGCTAGTGTTCTGTAGAATTCGTTTGGTTGAGTAACTATGTAGTGTATTGCTTTTACGTAGTTGTCGTAGTACCCCCAATTTATAGGAACTAAAGTCTCCTTGTCAGTTATTAAGCCCTTCAAGTAAGCCTCAGTTGCCCACGCAAGAACTACGCCAGCTGATATAGCGTCAATACCTTCATCCTCTACAGCTTCTATGAGCTTAAGTATCCCCTCCCTCTTACCAATACCTAAGTTGCTGCCTAATGCGTAAAGTAGCTCGTAGTCATACGAGATAAACCTTATCTTAAAGAAGAACCTCTCCTCAGGGTACTCTTCCCTGAGCCCTGCTATGTGAATGCATGCTGTAGGGCAACCTGAGCACGCAATCCTCCTAACAAGTATGGTCTCAGCTAACTTCTCTCCACTTATTTCTTCAGCTAAGTCAAACTTGCCTGAAGAGAAGTTCTTTGTTGGCAGCGCACCTATTTCGTTGAGCGGCAGTATGTTTGCTGGTGTACCCAGGTCATGGTACTTCCTCATTAGCGGTGACTTAGTAGCTAAGTCATATATCTCATTGTAAATCTCTCTGTACTCCCTGATGTCAGGTACTCTGTATCCCTTCTTACCAACTATAACAACAGCCTTCAGCTTCTTCGACCCGAATACAGCGCCTAGACCCATTCTGCCGAAGTGCCTGTAGGTTTCAGTAACTACTGTAGCATACCTAACTAACCTCTCACCAGCCCTGCCAATCCTCATTATTGCCCTGTGCCCAGGACCTGGGGCAACCTCCCTAAGTATCCTGCCTACGGTCTCAGTACTCCTCATACCCCACAGTGTTGCTGAATCTCTAAACCTAACTCTATTACTATCTATTATTAGGTATATAGGCCTGTCACTACTTCCTTTAATTACTATTGCTCCATAACCTGCTGACTTAATAGCAGCTGCTGACCTCCCTCCTGCGTGGCTCTCAGCAAAGTAGTTGTTTAGGGGTGACTTAAAGACTGCCACGGTCTTAGATGCTAGCGGGTAAGTAAGTGTTAGCGGGCCTACAGCGAAGATGATCACGTTGTCCGGGCCTAGTGGGTCAGCACCCTTAGGCACCTCCTCCTTGTACAGCTGCGTAGCTACACCTACTCCTCCGAGCCACTTACTGAATAAGTCCTCCCTGTCCTCAATCCAGTACATTTTTCTTGTTAAGTCTATGTACAGTACCTTAGATATTGTCTTAATCCAGTCAGTCATCCCTAACTCACCTCCTCTAGAGCTAGTACATTGTGCGGGCAGAAGTCAACGCAGTACCCGCAGTGAGTACATATTGACGGCTTATTCCACTGAGGGTCCCAGAGTACAGCACCTATGTCGCAGGCCTTAACACATGTACCGCAGCCAATGCACTTAGCTGGGTTCAGGATTACTCCACCACCCTGCCTTAATGTCAGGGCATTTACCGGGCATACCCTAGCACAGGGCGGGTCCTTACAGGCCCTGCAGACAATTACGGTGAAGCCCCTCTCAAAACCGCCTGCAGACCTAACCCAAATAGCTGACTTATTGTAGCCAGCAAATCCGAACCTTCTTGAGCAAGCAAGCATGCATAAGCCACAGCCTACGCACTTATTAACATCAAGGACTACGAGTCTCTTCATAATATCTAAAGCCTCACTTTAATTTTGCTACTGAAGTATATTAAGGTGCTTTCTTACAAGTGCTAAGGACGTGTTGAGGTGGTGGTGTGAGGTCACTGTACTCACCTGAGGTGGGGGAGGACCTAGAACTCCCTGAGGTAGTAGAGAGTGTCGTATCACTAACACCGTCAATTACTGAAGTACTTATTGAGTTAGGTCTCAAAGACAAATTAGTAGCTGTCAGCTCTTGGTGCAGGCTCCTAGCACTAACTAAGGGTTATAGTGAAGTCTTAAGCAAGCCTGTTGCAGGCACATACGACAGCATAGTAGCTGATGTAGTGCGTGGGGTAGACCTAGTTCTACTTGCTGGAGGTGCTCAGAAGAAGCTAGTTGGTGAACTGAGGAAAATGAACTTAAGGTACTACGTTGCAAACCTACCTAAGTCTGTGTGGGGTATTGCTGAAGTAATTCTGCAGGTAGCTGCTGCAGTAAATGAAGTTTCTAAGGCTGTAGGACTCACGAGAAAATTCACTAGGGAATTAAGCTATGTGGTGGGGGCTGCTAAACCTGTTAAGACTTATGTAGAATTGAATTTAGGTGGCCCCGTACTGCCTGGGTTATTCACACACATCGTCTCCGGGCTTGAGCTCTTGGGACTTAACGTACTTAATAAGGTGATCTTAAGGCCTTACGTGTACGGTAGTGAAGCACTTAAGCTATCTAGTAAACTCATAGAGAATGCTGACTTAGTTGTTTATGAAGACAGCACACTAAAGCCTAGTGAGGAGAAAGTTATTGAGGAAATCAGGAAGAGGTGCGGCATAGAGCCTAAGAACGTTATTGTCTTACCTGTAATGACGCTCACGGACTTCGGACCTAAGTTCACCGTAGAACTCAGTAAGTTAGCTGAGTTAATTTAATTGAAGTTATTGTTGAAAAGAATATTTAAAAATAGTTAATATTACCTGATTACTGCCTGCCAGCTAGAGTCCTAGGTAAGCCTTCTTTACGTGTGGATCATTAAGTAGTTCCTCACTGCTGCCCTTCAGTACTATCCTGCCGTTTTCTATTACGTAGCCCCTACTGCTTATTTTTAGCGCTAGCCTGACGTTCTGCTCGACCAGCAATATCGTGTAGCCCTCCTTATTTAGCTCTTGAATAGTTTTCAGTACATTCAGAGCTAGGTTAGGTGCTAGCCCTAGACTCGGCTCATCAAACATCAGTATTTTAGGTGAGCTCATGAGCGCCCTACCTATAGCCAGCATCTGCCTCTCACCACCAGACAGGGTTCCTGCTAGCTGATTCCTCCTCTCCTTAAGCCTGGGAAATAGCGTGAATACAAACTCTAGGTTCTCGTGGTACTTCTTCCTAGCCTCAGGTAAGTAAGCACCTATGTCTAGGTTCTCCTGCACTGTCATGTACGGAAAGAGCTCACCGCCCTCAGGTACTAGCGATATACCTAGCTTAACGCGCTCGTACGGTGGCAGGTCATTAATCCTCCTCCCCTCAAACACAATGTCTCCCTTATCCTCCTTAACTACACCAACTATGGTTCTGAGTAGTGTTGTTTTACCCGCACCATTAGGTCCTACCAGAGCTACTATTTCTCCCTTACCTACCTCCAGATTTATGCCCCAAAGCACCTTGAGTTCTCCGTATGAAGCCTCCAGACTCTTAATTTCAAGCAACATACTCCTCACCTAAGTACGCCTTAATTACCTTGGGGTCCTTAGCTACCTTCTCCGGCGGACCCTCCGAAATTATCTCCCCGTAGTCTAGGACTATGATCCTCTCAGCAGCCCTCATAATAGCCCTCATAACGTGCTCTATCCAAACTATGTTGATTTTCATCCTATTAATCTTCTTTATTAACTCAACCATCTCATCAACTTCAGCAGGTGTAAGTCCTGAGGCAACCTCATCAAGCATCATAATCTTAGGCTTAGTTGCTAAGCACCTAGCTATCTCCAACCTCTTCCTCTCATGAATATTCAGTGACTCAGCAACTATGTTTGCCTTCTCCCTCAACCCAACAAACTCAAGTATCTCCATAGCCTCCTTCTTAGCCTCACTAATTGATATGGTGCCTGGGCCGCCGAAGAGTCTAGCAGCAACTACGTTCTCAAGTACTGTCTCATTACTGAAGGGCCTGGGGATCTGGAATGTCCTTACGATACCGAGCTTGCATATCTTATGTGGCTTAAGCCCAGTAATGTCTCTCCCCTCAAAGTAGACCCTACCCTTAGAAGGTCTGTAAACTCCAGTTATAACATTAAATAGTGTTGTCTTACCTGCTCCGTTAGGACCTATAATGCCAAGTATGCCACCCTCATACTTGAAGCTGACGTTCTTCAGTGCTGCTAACCCGCCAAAGAACTTCCAAACATTTTTTACTTCTAGTAGGGCCATACCCATCACCTCACGGGAGCCTGATGCGGTACTTCTCCCTCAAGACACCAACTATTCCCTTAGGCATGAAGAGTATGATAGCAATCGCTATTATGCTGAAGACCATGAGGTCGAAGCCAGGCACTACTATTGTGTACCTAGCTACCTGACTTACAGTGAATAGTATTGCAGAACCTATTATAGGGCCTGTGACAGATCCAGCACCACCGAACATTGAGAATACTATAGCGAACATTGAGATGCTCGGGTTAAATACTGTCGGTGGGTCAATATATGTTGCGTAGTAAGCGAATATGCCTCCAGCAACACCTGGGAAGAATGCACTTAAGAGGAATGCTATGAACTTCATTAGCGTTGTGGGAATACCTACGGACTCGGCGGCCAGCTCATTATCCCTAATACACTTTAGTGCCAGCCCCACCCTAGACCTCTCTAGGAGGTAGGTAGTGGCTATTGTTGCAACAAAGACTGAGAGCATTATGTAGTATATTATCGTTATGGTGGTCTCAATATTCCAAGGAGGTAGAGGTAGTGAAATCCCCTCACCACCGCTTGTCAGCGGCGTTAGGTTCAGTGCAAGTATTTGGAGAGCAAAGCTCAGGCTGAGTGTCGCTATAGCGAAGTACGCTCCCTTAAGCCTCAGAGTAGGGTACCCAATAACGAATGCAAACGCAGCAGCTACTAGCCCGCCTAGCGGGAATGTAATGAAGGGTGAAACACCTAGCTTAGTTACTAATATTGCTGTTGTGTACGCACCGAGGCCGAAGAATGATGTGTGCCCGAAGCAGTAGTACCCCGTGTACCCACCTATGATGTTCCATCCTGCAGCAATTACTGCGTACATGTAGAGCAGCAGCATGAAGTCAACATAGAATAGCTCTGGTGAAATTACTGGGACGAGTGCTAGTACTATGAGAATAGCGGCAGCTACTACCTTACCTAGAGTTATTCTGAGCTTCATAGCTTCCTCCCCATAATACCTGATGGTCTAATCCACAGCGTTAGTATGAGGACAGCGAAAGCTACCAGCGGTGACCACACCATCGAGACGTAAGTACCCACAATTGATGAAGCTATCCCCATTATTAGTGAGGCTATGAATGTACCCATTAGTGATCCCAGCCCTCCGAAAACCACTATCGCGAACATTATACCTATCCACTCATCAGCTATTGTCGGGTTAAACGAGTATATCACACCCATAACTGTCCCAGCAAATCCTGAAAGCGCTAGCCCAAGCCCGAACGATATCAAGTATATGAACTTTACGTTAATACCCATCAGTGATGCAGCAACAGGGTTCTGCATAGTGGCTCTTATTGCCTTACCTAAGTAAGTGTACTTCAGGAAGTACGACAGAAGTCCGAAGCCGACAGCAGCTATAGCGAATCCCACCAGCCTGTCAAGAGGTACGTAAACACCTCCAACACCTATTGATGTTGTCAGGAACTCAACCCTAATGTTCCTGTACAAGTTGGTCCACGTAAATATCATTGTATTTTCTAGGAACATAGCTATCATGTACAGCAGTGTGAAAGCCATTAAGCCAGCCACCCTAGACACCATGAACTTATAAATTACTACTCCAGTCACGAACAGCGCTAGTGCGGACAGAATCATTCCTATGAAGGGGCTCACACCATAGATTGTCTGCAGCCAGTAAGTTAGGTACGCAGCTAAGACAGCGAATGTCGCTTGAGCAGCATTAGCTATGTCCATGACACCGAATATTAAGCTCAGGCCGGACGCCATCAGCGCGTAAACACCTCCTAGCAGGACACCCGTCACCAAAGCCTGAAGTAGAGCTCCTTCAACCACCACCTTACTCACCACCTCCAATATCAGGGAACTTTAATACTGACAGCACCTGATGATATGCGACAAAGGTAAGTTACTAAGGAGGTAAAAAGTGATTATATTAATTAAAATTATGTTAGGTTTATCTTAACCCCAAGTCGGTGTTAGCGGGTATATTGGCTCGCCTGTTGCTGCTTCCTTAGGCATGAGTATTACTCTAGTACCGTTCTGCCACTGAATTAGTAGTGGTCCTAGGGTCGGGTACCCTGCCTCAGTGTACTTTAGCGGACCGACAATCGTCTCAATTGTGTGGGTTCTAATCCACTCAGCTATTTTATCCTGGTCTAGGCTGCCTACAGCCTTAACAGCTGCCTCAAATATCTGGCATGCGGCATAGGCGCATGCAGCGTGGTAGTCTGGGTCCTTCCCGTACTTCTCTCTGAAGGCCTTAACGAACTCATCAACACCCTTCCATGGTGCTGTAGGCTCCCACCAGCTCTCACCCATAATGCCGTTAGCGTCCT